>JABDKL010000157.1 GCA_013002225.1 Winogradskyella sp. | reverse complement strand
AAAGCAGCAACAAAAGGTGCTTTTCCAACTAAAATATTTGAAATTTCAGGTCCATTTTCTAGAATTAGTATGATATCCGATTCATACATTTGCTCATAGGAAGACGTCGAAAAATCTGCTTTTTCTAGAATAATACTATTTTCATGATTTGAATACTTGTCTCTAAACCTTACAAACTCATTTGTCTTTAATCTAACACGAACCTCGGTATCGGCTTTTATTTTAGGGTTTTCATTCACTAATTCATTATAAGTATCTAAGAAAACATCAAGTTCGCGTCCAAATTGCACTGAACCGTGATAAGACATAGTCACTTTCTTATTCTTTTTATGTTTTTCATTCTGTCCTTTCAAATTAAAAACAGAACTATCGTATTGATGCGGTAACACATGAAATTTATTAGTCGACTCATATAATAATTCCAAGTCATTCGATAATAACTTAGATGGACTTATACACGATTTAGAAAACTGCACAATTGATTGTATCTTTTTCAGTCTTGAAATCTCCACTCGATTCAACTTTCTATTTGAACCAGGGTACCAAAAAAAAGGATAAGGATCGTGAAAATTTATGATTGCTTTTTTTAAAATAGGTAAATTTTTTAAAGCTAAAATTGTTTCATGATTAACGCCAGAACTACGAACAAACACATGATTGTATTTTTTATAATCTATCTTTGCTATGTACTTAGAAAATAGTTTATGAATATAATTATCATAACTAGACACATTAAATAATCTCGTTGAAATTCTGTTTAACCATTTTACAAAAAATGGTGCTTTTAAGTTGATTACATGAGAGGTAATTGAGTCTACAGGAAGTAAATCCAGTTCGTCTTCTCCTGTGTGAGTTTTTAAATAGAGAACGTCTATAATAGCTTCTGGGTAAACCGATCTTAGTTTAGCCAAGAAAGAACGAGATACCACGCCTTCGCTTGTACCCGAAACTCTCAAATCTTGTGCTATTATTAAAAACTTCATATAATTAATATATGTTTTTACAAATATCAATAATAAACTATTGCTTTTGGATCCACAAACTACTTCCATAGCTTTTAAAACACGAAGGCATTTCATTAAAAACATCTTTATGAAAACTATGAAGAAACTGTGAAAAATATTTTATTTTAAAATTATCATTATACATTAGAAAGGCCTTTAAAATATAGCCTTCATTCCAATTAATACCTTTTAAAACCCATTCCTTTGGATATTCAAAAGGGTAAAAAACATCATGAAAATGAATTAGCACTCCTGATTTTAATACTGGTAAAATATCAAAGAATATATAATTTACATCACTACCTGTTTTTGAGACATGCGTGCTATCTATAAACAATATATCCCCTCTAGTCAGTTTTTTAAAAACAGATAATGAAACTTGTTGAATCTTACTCTTAATTAAAGTAATAGAATTTTTATCTGAGCCCTTCATTAAAGCAGTTAATCTATCTGGAAATGGCTCAATAAAAGTCAAATTAATTTGGTTTTCAAAAAAAAGTTCATTCGTGTCTAACATAACCATAGATGAATATCCTGACCCCACTTCAATTATTCTTTTTGGCTTGAAATGTCTTATCATTGAATATAGGATGATACCATCTGTATAAGAATAATAAGAATTCTCAAAGTGATACCTAACACTAGGTTGTTTTTCAGGCTTAAATGGTTGTTCTATATAAAATTTATAAAAATGTGATACAAGATTTTTTTGTTCTTCCAATTGCAAGTCAATTCCTTGAATAGATGCTTTATCAATATCTTTCCATATCTCAGCTTCTCTATTTTTAACATCTTCAATTGAAAAGACTGGAGAATAATAATGGCCGTTTGGATAACAGCAATTTAAACTCTGTTGATAAAGTGTTTTTATATAGGGTAATCTGTTTAAAAGCTTTTTTACGGAATTATTTATTTTTTTCTTTATGTTCATCTACTTTTTCTGCTTTTTGTATAAATCCTATAAAAGTATAGTCGTAATGGTAATTGCTTATAAAACACTTTCCATTTAAGTTTTTCAAATGCTGATAAATTGAGCGTTGAAATAATTCTTTCATATAAATTATACTTCTTATAATCCAATGAGATTTGAATAAAATAACGCAATATTTCATCAGTTATTAAATCCTTTTGCTTTAGGTTTTGAATCACTAAATCTATTGCATCAGCATAGGAAGCCATACTACTTTCCTTTTTATTCCCAAAATCTCCTGTTACTGAAACCTCGTGTTTTCTTCCATAATAAAGATCTTTATTTATAGAAATACCTCTACAAACCGACGTTAAAATACGCGCATATACTTCCCACTCTTCAGCGTATTTTAAATGCTCAGTATATCTATGTGTGCTATAGCATTCCTTTGTCCACATGACTGCACAAGAGTTAAACTGAAGTTCGTTCTTTAGTATCTTATTTATATCGCTTTTATCAATATAAAAGGATGTGTAGTCTTTTGAGTAATCAAAATTATAATCAAAATCTCCAGTAAACGTTTTTCTAATATATCTACAAAAAGAAATGTCTTTGGTTGATAATTCATACACACAGATTTCTAAATTTTGTGGATGCGCGATATCATCATCGTCAAAAAATATAATGTAGTCCCCTTTAGCTTCATCTAAACCATAGTTTCTACTTCCTGGTAATCCTTTTTGATATTTTGAAATTCGTTTTAAATACCTGAACCGTTTATCTTCTTTTAAAAGCGGTTTTAAAATATCTTCGGTATTATCTGTTCCGCCATCGTCCACGATAATGCACTCCCAGTTTTTATAGGTTTGATCCTGAATAGATTTTATGGATTCCATTATATATTGCGCCCTATTATAGGTGGCCATAATAATAGAAACTTCAGGGGTTATTTTCATCTAAAAATCGCTTTTATCCATCTTAATGGCTTCAAAATTGATTCGCCAATTTTAAACTCTATACGTTCTCTGTTTTTAAATTTTTCGTGTTCTTCTTTTTCAATTTTAGATAGCAATTGAGACATAAAATCATCGTAATGACGAATGTTTAAATCTTTATGCTTTGTAAATATATAATTAAACAAATGGTACTTAGCTTGATTAGCCCTAGATGTGGTTGTATTTTCTCTTTTTCGGTAGTTGTATAATGGTTCTTCAATAACTTCTGCTTTTCCTCCTTCTTTTAACAAACGTATATAAAACTCCCAATCTTCTAATCCGTTACGCATGGTTTCATCATAAGCTCCACAATTGCTCCAATCTTCTTTCTTAAACATGGCAGAGCCCAAGGCACTGTTAGATGTTAAAAAACTCTTTACTGTGCCTCCTTTAGGTTTATAAACAAAATTATTGGTTGACTTTTTAAAAACTAAATTAGCATAGCAGGTTACTAGTTTAACCTTTGAACTTTGATTAAATAAGTTTATAGCTTTATCGCAAAAAGAATTCTCAAAATAATCGTCACTATCTAACACTAAAATATATTTACCTTTGGCTTGTTTTATACCATTATTTCTAGCATTACTCTGGCCTGAATTATCTTGTGTAATTAACTTATCAATCTTATGCTCTAGATTTTCTAAAACTAGTTTAGTGTCTTGATTAGAACCATCATCTACAACAATGATTTCTTTATTAGAATGCGTTTGATTTATAGCAGAGTCAACAGCTTGTTCAATGAATTCTGCATCATTGTAACAAGGAATAACTATCGATATTAAATTATTATTATCCAGTTAGCTGTTTAGTTTTTCTTTAACTTCTTTTATTACTTTTAACCACTGTAAACCAAACTTTTCATCGGGTTCCAAATAATTTCCTTCGGCCCATTCGTTCCATGATTTAATGACCACGAATTGAGGGTTATCCGGATTATTTTTTAGCTCATTTACAGCTGCTTCAAGATGTACTTTCCATGTAATTGGAGTTGCATTTTTGAATATTAATGATTTTTTTCCGCTCCTTGCCGAATTATCCCAGTTTGGAAATACACAAGGTATATATTTTTTATTGGGGAATTTTATAATAAAATTTGATACCCCTTTTTCATAATCAAAAATAAGTGGCTTAGTGCGTTCTCCAATACTACGTGATGGCCAGAGTAAACTTTTTAATTTTGTTTCAACTTTACCAACAAAACTTTTATTTGGAAAACAGGAGGCTTTTTTATATCGCATTTTAAAAAAAACATCTAAACCAACTTGACCATCTACATTAGAATTGTTCAGCTTTAAATCATCGCCTTTTGTTGCAGTAGATATAAGGTGTATTCCATCAAAACCTGCCTTAATAGCTAAGTGATTAAATACCTTATAAAAAACATCTAAATCTGGAATATCATTTAATTTATAGACATGAAACATTGGCTTGTTGTCTACAACTATGTACCTAGAATCCTTAAAAAAGGGGAGTAAATAATTAAAATATGCTTCATAATCCCTTTCTCCATTATACGTTTGTTCAATCAACACCTCAGGGTTATCTAAACCATGCCAAATACCTTTCCAAGTTTCGTTTGCCCAACAAAAACAAAAAGGAATATTTATGTTTTTATTTTCCAGCATTTGTTCTGCTGGTTTTTCTAAGAGCATTTTTCCTTCACCAAACCAATATTGATAATAAATAAAACCATCTACACCATTTTCTAGTGCTAATCTCGCTTGTTTTTCTTGAATTTCGGGTTGTTTTAGCAAATCATAATACCCTAATTCTCCTGGGATTATTGGTTGATAATGATTTTTAAATAATGGCACTGCTTTTTTTACATTAGTCCACTCTGTAAATCCTTCTCCCCACCACATGTCATTTTCAGGAATAGGATGAAACTGAGGGAGATAATAGGATAAAAATTTTAATTGAGTTTTGCTCATTTAGTAGGTGTAGTTCACTTGATTTTTTTAAAGAGTGTAAAGCCAAGAAGTTTTTTCAAAAACGCATTAATGATAAATTTTTCGCTTTTAAACTTCTCTTCGTAACTCTTTTTTAATTGTTCTTTTTCTCGTAACAATGAGTTAAAAGAACCTAAATGTTCAACAAAAAAATCTGCATGTTTTATACTTAAGTATTCTTCTGTCTTTTTTATTTTTTCGGCATCCATAGCTTTTAGCATTGACTGACCTTTTACTCTATAATAAAACTGTACAGATTCAATTTTTTTTACTAATCCTCCCTTCTTTAACATTGAAATCCAAAACTCCCAATCTTCCCAACCATGAGCCATATTAACATCAAAACCTCCTATTGCAATCCAGTCTTTTTTTCTAAATAATGCTGAACAGAAAATCATGTTTTTTCTACTTAAATTATATAGAGAAAACTCTGGCAGGTTCCATAACTCATTAGTATCTCCAAACTTCTTTGCTTCGCAATAAACCACTTTTAAGTCCTCGTTCTGTTGAAATTCATAACATGCTAGTTCCAAATAATTTTTTCCAATTTTATCATCGGCATCTAAAGGCAAAATAAATTCACCGATAGCATTACTAATGCCTAAATTTCTTGCACTACTTAATCCTTGATTGTCTTGATATAAATATTTAATCCTTTTATCTTTTTTAGTCCATAGTTCAGCTATAGCTTTTGTATCATCAGAACTTCCATCATTAACAATTATACATTCCCAATTGCTATAAGTTTGGCTAATGACAGATTGGAGGGATTCATCGAGAAAATGCCCTTGATTAAAACATGGAATTATGACAGACACTGAAGTTATGGCCATATAATTAAAATTAAAAGCTAATTGACATTTAATAAAAGGTTTAATATTT
The DNA here is from genome assembly GCA_013002225.1 of Winogradskyella sp. Classification (GTDB taxonomy): domain Bacteria; phylum Bacteroidota; class Bacteroidia; order Flavobacteriales; family Flavobacteriaceae; genus Winogradskyella. Next base: position 38,392 of record JABDKL010000157.1, on the reverse strand, counting down.
TTCTTGTTATATGCGGACCTAAAATAATATTCAATATCTTAAAAAGGTGACATAAGTATTTTTTATTTAAATATTTACAAACATTGTTAATAACAGTACTAAATTCAGCCCTCGATAGTTGTGTGTTATTATAATTCTGTTGAAGCTTATACTTAAGTTTACCTTCAATTATTTGCTTATAATCTGTCTTATCTTGAGCCAAATCAAACAAAACTTCTATTATTTGCTTATTAGCTAATTTGTCGTCTTTAGTTGAAGCCATATCATGAATTCTATAAGCTGCTAGTACATGTTCTGAGCCATAAAACTTACACTTATTCATAATCAATTTTAACCATAAATGATAATCTTCTGCGAGCTGAATTTCAAGTTTTTCACTAAAATTATTGACTTTATTTACATGCTCTTTTTTTACCAATACTGTAAGAATTGGTATTCTATTACATATAAGAAATAATTTAAATGCCTCCAGGCCTTCTATAATTCCACTAATAGTCTGCATTGTATCACAATTCTCTAAGACCTCGTTATTATAAAAGATATATGAGTTAGAGAAAACCAAATCTACCTGTCTATTTTTAATCTCTGACAGTTGTATTTCCAATTTATTAGGTAACCAAAGGTCATCTGCATCTAAGAATGCAATAAAACTGCCGTTGGCGTTCTCAATACCTAAATTACGAGCTTTACCCTGTTTACCATTTATTTGGTAAAACCCTCTAATCCTGTTATCTTTTTCTGCATTCTTGTTAATAATTGAGGAAGTTTCATCTGTAGAACCATCATCAATTATTATTAGCTCCCAATTAGAAAAAGTTTGGTTAATTACAGAATTTATTGCTGCTTGCAAATACTTGGAAGCATTGTAAGCAGGCATAATTATTGAAACTTCTATATCATTTGTCACATTTTTTTCCATTCTTTTGGCAGTAATGTTGAAGTATCAATATCTTCATTAGTAAACCATTTTTTTGGTGCAACTACAGTTTTTTTAGGGTTTGTATTTAACCAAGCACCCCACCAACTAAATGAGCTATTAGCAATAATGTTATGACTGCATTTAGACATTAATAACATATCTACCCAATTATTTTTTCTAGAATTAAAATCTACAAAAATCTTCGGATAATCAAAATTGTTAAATGATTCTCTAACCCATTGCATATCGTCGGAAAAAAACACCATTGTTAAATTTTTATGTTTAGAACATATATATTCTATAGCTTCAATGTAATACTCTAGATTACAAATACCATGATACGCTTGAGTTAATTTATCATTAACAAAATCACCTCTTCTTATATGAATTGATACAGTTTTAAGTGTTTTTAATTTTACTAATAGATTCTGATTTAATTCGGATAATGAGTTGGTTTGAAAAGAATACAGCTGTCTTGTAAAAGCTTCATGATTTTTTAAATACTTATAACTTTGAAAGTAACCTACCAAATAAATATCATTTTCTATAGAAAACAATTCCTCATTAAATCTAAATGACGTTTCCACATAAGTCTGTGGGTAAGAAAATCCTAATTTTTGTTTTAATCTGTTAATTACATTAATTTTTTTAAATCTATTTACGGCCTTTCTATCAGCTATTTTATAAGAATTGTTAAAAATATTAAGTTCAAAATTTCTTGGAGTATATCCGGGTTTTTTAACATTATCTTCAAAGGAAGTAATGTCTAACAAAACCTCTTCATCTCTAATTTCTCCTAGTATCCGGGCAATAGCATATTGAAACATTTGATTCCCTAATCCACCTTGTAATTTTATTATGATCATGTATTTACTTTACAGTTTTATTAATACTCATTAATTCAATTATAGCGTCTTAATGTTAATTTCTGTAGATTAGTTTTTAAAAATTGTTTTAGCTTATATATTAAAAATTTCTTTAGTGAAATTTTTGAATAGAGGTGAGTAATACTATTTTCTTTCTTAACATTTGACTTCAATTGAAGCGCCTCTATATTATAAGTTAAAGCGTCTAAATTATCTATACGCTGAGTTTTAATTTTATCTACCCATTCGAAACCTTGAAAAAAATAATTTTTAAAATTATCTATAGTATCATAATACCCAAGCTTACATGTTTTATTAAAAAAACTCTGAACAGCAGCGAATTTATTTAGTCCACTTTCGTTTTTAGTCATCCAGTTTATAACGCCGTCCTTTTCTAGTAAAAATAATTTATGCTCTTTAAAATTATATATATAGTCATAATATATAGTTGGAAACTCTAAATAACCTTTTTTACCAACTCTTGCGACTTCTTTAATAAAAGCATCAGCGTTGTCGACATGCTCTAAAACATGAGAGCATATTACATAATCAAATTCATTATCTTTAAATGGAAAATCGCCTCCATCATAATAAATAATGGGTTTATCTGATTTTAAGATACCAACATGTCCTGATTGTGCAACACGCTCATATTCATTATCATAGTTTAATTCTAAAAATATATCTGATCTTATGTGAGGCGTTGCTCCTGGTCCTATTTCTAAAACTTTGTCTTTGGGCTTAATAGATCTTATTCTTTCAGGAAAAAACATATTCTTTCTAACTTTTAATTTGCTTCTTATAAATCCATTGAATTGAATTTCTAAATAAAGAAATCATTCTATAATAATTATTATTTAGATAAAATTGGTCACCTACTTGACCTTCCAATTCAGTTTTTATAAGAGTAAATCCTTTAGATGTCATATAATTTTCAACATCTAATATCAATGGTTGTCCTTTATATAATTCTATATTGGAAACTTCGAGCCAGATTGCTTTAACTTGTTTGAGATATTTATCTGCACCTTTTAAAACATCTAATTCGGCACCTTGTACATCCATATGGATAAAATCTATTTGAGAAATTTCTCTTTCTTCAATAACTTTTTTAAGTGTAATTGTTTCTACGCTTATCTTTTCTTTAAATTCAAGCCATTTAGGGTTATTATTACTATTTGGCAATAAAAGTGAGCTAGATTTATTTCCAAAATCCCAGTCTAACAAATTAGATTCATTATCTGGATGTCCTGATGAAACGTAAAATTGAGAAAATCCATTAAGATTTGATACAGCACATGATATTAGTTCAATGTTATTAGCATTATACTTTTTAATATTTCCTCTAATAAGGTCTTGATTCTTAGGTAAAGGTTCAAAAGTTAATATTTGTGCATTAGGAAATAATTTACAGTACCTCAAAGATTCTTCCCCTTCACATGCACCAATATCAAAAATCGTAATCTGATCTGTCCTTTTAAATAATTTTAAAAGTATTTTTTTTATTGGTGAATCTGCTTTAACATAACTTTCTCTATCGTAAAAAGTCATAACTAATTTATTTTTTTAAGATGAGTCTTCATTTGATTTGAAATAATACCACTTTTATTATTAACTATACTTTTCTCTTGCTGATAAATGGCATCAGAGACAGTCATGAAGATTTCATTATCTAAATACTCAATAACTTGAGCCCCTCTAGATATACCAATAATTAGCTTATATTGACCTTGATTAAAACTCAAGTATTCTTCAGTAAAAGTTATTTCGTACTTACCTTTCTCTAAATCTTTTGGTAAGCTCCAAGTTGTTCTTATCGCAACATCATATAAGTCAGTCATCCCAAGACCAATCACTAAATTCTTAACTTTTTCTGTAACTGTAAAAGTTACTTTTACGGCCCATGGCTTACCAATAGGAATTTCGTTTATTAAATTTCCTTCTAAATCCTGAATACTTATTTTATTTGTATAGGCTAACTTATCAGAATTCAATTGATTATCAAAGGTATATTCTGAATTGTTGAGCACAGACTGCTGCAAGTAATACTCTATAACATCTTCAGTTTTACCTTTCATAACAAATTTCCCCTTATCAAGTAATACAGATTTATTACATAGCTTCTGAATTACCGCCATATTATGACTTACAAACAAAACTGTACGCCCCTCACCCTTAGATATATCTTGCATTTTTCCAATAGCTTTTTTCTGAAACTCGGCATCTCCTACTGCCAAGACTTCATCTATTACTAAAATTTCGGGTTCTAGAAAAGCAGCGACAGCAAATGCAAGTCTTACCGTCATACCTGAAGAATACCGTTTTACAGGGGTATCGATATACCGTTGACATCCTGAAAATTCTATAATCTCATCAATTTTAGAAGAAATTTCCTTCTTTGTCATCCCTAAAATAGCGCCATTTAGATAGATATTTTCGCGTCCAGTCATTTCTGAATGAAAGCCTGTTCCCACTTCTAATAATGATGCTATACGCCCTTTTGTTTTGATTTCACCAGTAGTGGGACTAGTAACTTTTGACAAGATTTTTAGTAATGTAGATTTTCCTGCACCATTTTTGCCAATAATACCTAAAACCTCACCTTTTTCAACTTCAAAATTAATGTCTTGTAACGCCCAAACATAAGCAGAATCACTTTTTGTACTTCGGTCATTGGCCTCTCCAATTTTCAAATATGGATCCTCTTTTCCTCTAATTTTATGCCACCAACGGTTTAAATCGTGAGTAATGGTTCCAGTCCCTACTAAACCTAAGCGGTACTGTTTACTTATATTTTCGGCCTTAAGTATAACGTCTTTCATGGCATATAATAAGAATAATAATATGAGATTATTTCTCCATTTTTCATTTTAATTTAAAATAGAATTCATAATTTAAATCTAAATTCTAAAATACTTTAAACCTCTTCTAGTCATCAAAGTCATTATAATTCCTATAAAAATTTTAACTTTTGTTAAATAGGATAAGTTCAAGTCATTCAAAATAAGGAATAGTCTAGAATAAATTAATTTTACTGTGCTCCATCGCATTAATATATTAGAATTGACACCTATCATTTTATGACTTAAGAGGGACACTTTTTTAGCAAAGAGCCTTCTTGTTTTTTCAAGAATTAATGGATTTGAGTGCCTAAAAGTATAAAAAACTAATTCATAATACTTAAATATAGAATTGAAGTTTCTTATATCATTATTTCGTGAAATACTATCGATACTATCTCTTCTATAATATACAATTGGAACATTAATAAATTTAAACTTAACACCATTTAGTAACATTCTATAGTGAAACTCAGTATCTTGTAATCTGTGCAGTTCTTCATTGAATAGCTGTATTTGCTTTTTAAGAAAAGTGAATTTCCATAAAGGCCCTGCTGTGTGAAAAAAGAGTTTAGAAGTAACATAATTTAATAGAGAATTTTCAGCATCCATTATTTCAGGCTTTACTACCCAATAATTACTTAAGTCTTTATTAAAAAAACGTGCGTAACCACACACCATATCTAACTCCTTATCAACCTGTAAAAACTTATATTGTACTTCTAAACAATCATCTAATAAAAGATCATCAGAGTCTAGAAATTTAACAAATTTACCTTCTGCTAGTGTAATACCATAATTACGACAAGCATTTGCTCCTTTTGATTTGTGAATAGGCCGTTTGAAAAATTTAAATTTATCGTTCTTATTTATAAATAGTTTAACTTGATCTGAAGTAGAATCAGTTGAGTGATCGTCTACAATAATACACTCCCAATTTTGATAGGTTTGTCTCTCGATACTTTGCAAGGTTTCAATAATTAAATGAGCTCTATTGTAAGTAGGGACTATTATTGATATCAACGGTGAGTTCATATTACAGCGACGCTATATATTTATATTTTTCCGTAGCTATAACAATTAAACTTTTACGTCCGTTATAAATTTTAGAATACGTCTTAATATTTTTCGATTTAAACAGCAAGAGCAACTCATTTGCTGTATCCTTTTCTCCTTTGCGGTGATAGTCATCTAAAAGTATAATGAACTCCTTATTAGTTTCAAATTTCTGTGCTAATACAACTATATCATATCTCGAAAATCGATGACTTCCGTAAGGTCCGTCTACAATAAATAAATCATAATTACTATTAACTTTTAGTTCTAAATCTTCATAAACGTTGACCGTAAAGTTTTTAATGTTTGTTGTTGTTATTGGGCAAATAACTATTTTAGAACGATTAGTAAGATTAAAAGTAGACTCAAATGCTTTTTTCCAATCATTATTCTGTTCTATTATAGTATGCTGGGCATCTTTTAAATAATATTCTAAGTATTTCGAAACGAATTTTGACGACTCACCTAAACCAAATTCGAGAATACTTTTAGGTTTAAAATCATTCAATATTCTATTTAAAACATAAAAAAAGGCATAATTTCCTGCCCACCTTCCTATATTTAAAGGCAATTCGTATAACCAGGGTTTACCTCTAATACTGTCATGATAAATATGGGCCCATTCTAATTCTTCTAACAGTCTTGTATTTTGTTTCTGAGAGCTCCGTTGTTCTTCTATTAATCTTTTTATTTTTTTTATTATCATAAAAGAAATTCATAAAATTTTAGCGCGCCAAAATTATTCAAACTATTAAATTGTATCAATAAATTGTTTTTCTGTTCTATTAAAAATTAGCAGTCCAAATAAAAACACTAAGATACTTATTGTAAAAGCATAAATTAGTTTACTTAGAGAAAAACCACCAACACTCAGCATAATATATCTAAATAACTCAATGACAATTGTCATTGGATTGTATTCAATAAGAAAACCCACCCAATCAGGCAATTTACCTTCATTTACTTTTTCTTGAATCAATGAGAAAGGATACATTACGGCTGAACCATACATTAATAATTGAACTCCAAAAGCTACCAAAAAGCTCAAATCTCTATATTTAGTGGTCATTGATGATATTAACATTCCGAAGCCTAAGCCCAATAATGCCATAATTAATATAATTAAAGGGAGTATAATTATGGCTGTGGTTATCGACGTATTATAGGCACCATCTGTGAAATAAACAAAGTATATATAGAATGAAATAAACACTAGAAATTGAATCCCAAATTTTATCAGATTTGACAGAATTGTTGACATTGGCATTATGATTCTAGGAAAATAAACTTTACCAAAAATTCCTTGATTCTTTTTAAAAGTGTCACTAGTACCATTTAAACAAGCACTAAAGTAATTCCATGAACTTATACCTGCTAAATTGAATAGAAATGAGGGCACACCATTACCTGTATCTATGTCTGCTATATTATTAAAAACCAAAGTAAAAATAACCGAGGTGAATAATGGTTGAATAAAATACCACAACGGCCCCAATATAGTTTGTTTATAAAGTGTGATTACGTCGCGCTTAACAAGAAGTAATAATAAATCTCGATACCTCCAAATTTCATTGAAATTTAAATCTATCAACTTTTTATTTGAGGAAATAGTATATAGCCAGTTCTCTTCTGCTGCTTTCAATTGTGTTATTTTAATTAAGTGAATATAATAAATGTATCAAAGTACAATAACCAATAAGTTTTTCGATTATCTAATTGACACAAATATAACTAGACTTAATTAGTTATAAAGATTATAGTTTATTAGATAAAATAATCCCAAGTAATCTTTAATCCTTCTCGCACAGTATATTGGGGCTTATATCCTAAAAGCTTTTCTGCTTTTGATATATCTGCTAATGAATCTCTAACATCCCCTTGTCTAGGTGGTCCGTAAATTGCCTTTAAATCAGAATTCGCTGCAATTCGTAACGAGTCCCACAGATAATTTATTGTTATTCGTTCACCGCAGGCTACATTAAAAACTTCATTTTTAGCGTCATCTGAGGCAAAAAACCCCTTAATATTTGCTTGAACGACATTATCTATAAATGTAAAATCTCTAGTTTGCTCGCCATCTCCATTAATTTTAGATGGCATATTGTCTTTGAGTGCTTGCATAAACAATGGAATCACGGCTGCATATGCACCATTTGGACTTTGTTTTGGCCCAAATACATTAAAGTATCTTAGACCAATGACATCTGTATTATAAGTTATACCAAATACATCTGCGTATAACTCATTAACGTACTTGGTAACAGCGTATGGCGATAAGGGTTTACCAATTGTATCCTCAACCTTTGGAAGAGTTTTACTATCACCATAAGTAGAACTTGATGCTGCATAAACCATACGCTTAACAGTAGGACTATCTTTAAGCGCAATCATCATATTCAAAAACCCAGAAATATTAACCTCATTTGTGGTCGCTGGATCATTTATTGAACGCGGTACCGAACCCAAAGCTGCTTGATGAGACACATAATCAATGTCCTCCATAGCTTTCTTACATGTGTCTAAATCTCTTATATCCCCTTCGATTAACTCAAAGGATGGATTATCCATAAACTCAGTTAAATTTTCTCTATATCCGTTAGAGAAATTATCTAAGACTCTAACTTTTTTTGCCTCATATTTTAATAAATAATGAACAAGATTGGAGCCTATAAACCCACCTCCCCCTGTAATAAGGAAGCTTAATTTTGATAAATCTTCAGTATGATATTGATTTGAGTACATAAGTAATTTCTATTTGGAATCCAAAATTATAAGCGAGCATCTACAGCGTCTGTCGGTAATAACGACTTAACATCAAAAATTACTGATTTATCTGATTTTAAACCATCTAATGACAACTCTAAAAATTCATTATGTGAAACGGCAAGAATTATCGCATCGTATTCTGATTTTAATTCAGTCAGATCTGTTTTTAAGTCCAAATCATACTCGTGCTTTACTTCTTCTTTTGAAGCCCAAGGGTCATATACATCTACATTAACATGGTAGGATTGAAACTCTTCTATTATATCTATTACTCTAGAGTTTCTTATATCAGGACAATTCTCTTTAAAAGTAATTCCTAATACCAAAGCATTAGACCCTTTTATGGTTGCGCCCTTTTTTATCATCATTTTTACAGTTTCTGTAGCTACATAACTACCCATACTGTCATTCATTTTTCGACCTGCTAAAATGATTTCGGGATTATACCCAGATTCAATAGCTTTTTGCGCTAAATAATATGGATCAACACCAATACAGTGACCACCAACCAAACCTGGTGAAAATTTTAAGAAATTCCATTTGGTTCCTGCGGCTTCTAAAACAGCTTTTGTATCAATATCCAATAATCTAAATATTTTAGATAACTCATTTACAAATGCAATATTTATATCTCTTTGAGAATTTTCTATAACTTTTGCCGCTTCCGCAACCTTTATAGAAGGTGCTAAATGTGTGCCAGCTGTAATAACAGCTTTATACAAATCATCAACCCGCTTTGCAATTTCCGGAGTAGACCCAGAAGTTACCTTTAAGATTTGAGTAACTGTGTGATGTTTATCGCCTGGATTGATACGCTCAGGTGAATAACCTGCATAAAAATCTTTGTTATAAACTAATCCTGAAATGTCCTCTAAAACCGGAATACAAATATCTTCTGTAGCTCCTGGATACACTGTAGATTCGTAAATAACAATATTATCTTTATCCAAAACGCTACCAACAGTTTCACTGGCTTTAATTAATGGCGTAAAAACAGGTTTATTTAAGGCGTCCGTTGGTGTTGGGACTGTTATAATATACATATTGCAAATCGCTAATGAATCTACATTATCCGTGACAAGTAAACCTTTTTCAGCATTTAAATCTGTTGTTAAAACTGACTTTAAGTTCTCGTTTTCGACTTCGAGTGTTTTATCCACTCCATCATTTAATTCTTCTATTCGCTGCTTATTAATATCAAAGCCGACAACAAAAAATTGCTTTGCAAATTCTACGGCTAGTGGCAAGCCAACATAACCTAAACCAATTATTGCAATTTTATCTTTAGAGTGTGTCATCTGTTTAAAATGGATTTTATAATAAGTGCCAAATCTAAATAAAAACTGTAATTCTCTACGTACTTTTTATTGATTTTCACTTTATCTGCCCAAATAATCGTTCTATTGTAGTGTTCTGGGTCGTTTTGTCGTTTTAATACTCGCTCTTCATTTTTATACTTAATAGTTGCAGGACCTGTAATACCAGGTTTAACCATTAGTATAATTTGATCCTCTCCTTCTAATTCATCAGCGAAACCTTGTAAATCAGGCCTTGGTCCTACAAAACTCATATCACCAATAAGCACATTAAACAATTGTGGTAATTCGTTCACCCTCGTTCGTCTGAGTACTTTCCCCAAATGCGTAGCGCTACGCTCTAAATGCCCTAATTGATGCTTTTCATTTTTTAGAGTTCGAATTTTATAAATACGAAAAAGTTTAGCATTTTGACCTACTCTCATTTGAGAGTAGATACCACATTCCTTAGTATCTAAAGTTGCAATTGCAATGAGAATTAATATAGGAACTATCATAATTGACAATAAAATTAAAGCCAATATGAAATCAAAATAACGTTTTACTCTAAGTTGCGAGCTAGTTATCAATGCATTAAATTTACTATTTACCCTTTATAGTACGCTTAAATTTGTCTATTAAAGATTTTTTATCGTTTTCATGATACGAATTACCATAGCTGCCATAACCATAACCGTAGCCGTAACCATAACCGTAGCCATATCTAGCTTTATGTTTATAAAAATTAAGGACAAAACTTATATTTTTAATTTCACCTCTTCTATATTTAGCATTGACCAATTGTAACATGCCTTTTTTAGTATAATCAAAACGAATCATATAAATTGTAGCGTCTGCATAATGAGACAACTCCAGCGCATCTGTTACCAAACCTAACGGCGGTGTATCTAGTACAATAATGTCATAAATTTTACGTAATTCAATTATGGCGTCCTTTAATTTATCACTCATTAATAATTCTGATGGATTTGGTGGTATTGGTCCTGACGAAATTAAATCTAAATTCTCAATATGAGTGTTAATAATTATATCTTTCAGTTCCTCCTCCTCTATTAAATAATTTACAATACCCTTGTCATTATTTATATTAAAATCATCAAATATCTTCGGTTTTCTTAGATCTAACCCTAATAAAATTGTTTTCTTTCCGGTTAATGCATATACACTAGCAATATTTATAGAACAAAACGTTTTACCCTCGCCACTAACCGAAGACGTTATCATTAAAGTTTTACCTCCTTCTTCTGATTCTGATTGTTTCCTATAAATAAACTGCAAACTCGACCGCAAGGCTCTAAAAGATTCAGCTACGGTGGATTTAGGTTTTTCGTAAACAACTAAATTGTTAGTGTGGTTCATTCTGCCAATCAACCCTAATATTGGAATATTAGAAAGTTTTTCTACGATAGCTACATTGCGTATATTATTGTCTAAAAGATATATGATAAGTATAAAACAAAGTGGGATTCCAAAACCCAGTAATACAGCCATCATGTAATTCATCGAGGTCTGGGGTCCTATTTTACCTGCCCCAACATCTTTGGCTGCATCTATAAAAACTATGTCCGATACATTTGCTGCTTTTACAATAGCCGCCTCACCTCGTTTACTTTGATATATATTATATGTTTCTATACTAATATCTAGTTTTCTCTGTATCTTTAAATACTCCTGTTGTTCTGTAGGTAGTTTTTTTAGCTCCGCCTCAAACTTCGCTATATTCTTATAAATTGCATTAAGCTGTAATCTAATTGTAGATTTAGTAGCATCAATAGTTTCTAATAATACTCGTTTTTCCGTATTAATTCTTCTATCAATATCATCTAAAAGTGAAGATCCTTCCCTAGTCGTATATTCTAAATTCTGGCGTTGAATCGCTAATTCAATAATATTTCTAACACCCTCAACAATATTTACCTCTACTATTCCGACTGAGGTAGGTGCCGCAATTTTAGTGAAATCTGTTTTAGTTTTAAGATACGACTCTAATGAATTAAGATAATCAAGTTTTCGCTTCTCACTTTCTATTGAACGATCTAATTCTTTTAAGTTTTCTGAAACTGATTCCATTTCTAGAGTAATATCAAAAACTCTATTCTTCTCTCTGAAACTATTCATTTCATTGGTACCCGATTTCAGCTCATTATTAACAACAGTTAGGCTACTATCAATAAATCTAATCGTATTTGTAGCATACAAATTTTTCCGCTCTAGTTCTCTTCTACTTAATATTTCTACAGTACTATTTAAATAGTCTACTATTTTAGCCTTATTCTTCCCTACCATCGAAAGCCTTAATATTGAAGAAGCTTCTTTGGATTTTGAGGCGACAGACACAGCGTTTTTGTATTGGTTAACAACAACATCAAAGTTCGAAAACAGTATATAATACTGAGAATCGTTATCGAAAACGCCTTCATCTGACAATAGAATCTTTCCGCCCATAAAAGGAAGTTTAATATCCTCACCATATTGAAAACGTTGGGTAAAGACACCAGGACTAACAGAGACATTATTTATTTTACGTGTATTATAATTTTGGGTCTGTACGGACCCGGCTTCTCCAAAATTTATTGATAAAGTAAATGAATTAGAATCGTAAGGTATAATTTCAACCTTTTTACCCAACAACTGATTAGCATCATTGTTATGATTGAAAATGAAAGGCGAGTTACCATATATATCCAATAAATGATATTCACCTTGTTTCAAATATTGTTTGTAAAATTCTAGAGAATCAACCACAAACTCATTATGAGTTCTCGTATTGATCTCTGTAATTATCTTACCAACTTTACCAGATACTCCGCCCCAGTTAAAAGATATACTTGTATTTGCTGTAAAGAAAGGGTTCTGGTCATTTTCTATCGAAATTAGACTTTCCAGACGATAGATATTTTGCTTTCTTACATTTACGTAATGTGCTATACCTAAACCGATTAGTATTGAAAATAATATTAAAGGCCAGTATCCAATAATTTTAAAAAGCAACCCCTTAAAATCAAAACTAATCTGATTCTTATCTTGGTCGTCTAGGTCATATTCAAATTCACTCATTGTCTACAATCTAATTAAAAGAATACTTGTTGTTACAAGTCCCATTAACGATATAATTGTGGTTAAAGCATCCCTACCTGTTAAACCAGTTCCCCACGCTTTTTGCTTAACGGGCTTAACATAGATCATATCATTATGTTGTATATAGTAATATGGGGACTGCATCACATTTAAGTCAGTTAAATCTATTTTATGTATTTTCTGACCTTGAGGATATTGCCTTATAATTAACACTTCTTTTCTATTTCCGGCTTCACTTATCTCACCAGAATTAGCTAATGCTTCAAACACATTAACTTTTTCCCTATAAAGCAGTTGAGTCCCGGGGCTATTAACCTCACCCGTTGCAGTATAACGCAAACCTGCAAGTTTAACTGTTACAAAAATATTGGCTGTAGATTTAAATTCTTTTTCTAGTAATAGTTTCTCTAGTAATTCTCGTATTTCAACTGTAGTATAACCCAGAACGTTAATTTCGCCCAAGACTGGCATTCTGATATTACCATGAAGATCGACTGTAAATCCATCAAAATAGGCATTTTCCTCATTAGTAGCATTTAAGTTTTCGTTACCAACAGGGTTAAAAATCTGAACACTTTCCTGATCTAAAGCCTTTACTCTAATTGATAATATATCATTAATTTGAACTCTATAGGGTTTCTGAATTTCAACAACATTAGTTATACTATCTAAGGCTTTTTCTTGATTTTGAAGATAGACAAGATCTTTATAAGGAACACATGATGTCAAGCTGATTAAAAAAGCTAAGCCAATCAACAAAATCGTATTTTTCATCCGTGTTTTAATTGCAAGTTTCACAAATATAAGTTATCAATAGTAATATCAAAACTATTAGGTTTGTTTTTGGTTTATTTACGTTCTTTGTAAAAAAAATTAATTTGAATTATCTTAACGTTGAAAACATTTCTAAGTCTTATGGAGAGCTTTTACTCTTCGAGGATCTGTCTTTTAGCATACATAAAGATCAAAAAATAGCTTTTGTTGCAAAAAACGGAAGTGGTAAAACATCTATATTAAATATTCTATCTGGCAAAGATAGTCCAGACTCAGGGCAGGTAGTTATTAGAAATGGTCTTCGCCTTGCGTTTTTAGATCAGGAACCTGACCTAGATCAAAACCTAACAATTGAAGAAACTATTTTTGCCTCAGAAATCCCTGTTTTAAAAACTATTGAGGCGTATGAAAAAGCATTGAAAAACACGGAGGATTCTGAAGCTTATCAGAAAGCTTTTGAAGCTATGGATAGAAATAATGCCTGGGAATTTGAAACTCAATACCAACAGATTTTGTCCCAGTTAAAATTAGACGATTTAGCCCTTAAAGTTAAAACACTTTCGGGTGGGCAAAAAAAACGTTTAGCCCTGGCTCAAGCCCTATTAAGCAAACCTGATATTTTAATACTAGACGAGCCAACAAATCATCTCGACCTAGAAATGATTGAGTGGTTAGAAGACTATTTTGCCAAAACACAGCAAACCTTGTTTATGGTGACTCATGATCGTTATTTTCTTGAGCGCGTTTGTAACGAAATTATAGAGTTAGACCAAGGGCAGTTATACACCTACAAGGGTAACTACTCTTATTACTTAGAAAAGAAGGAAGCCCGAATTGAAAACGAAACTACTGAGGTGGGTAAGGCAAAACAACTCTATAAGAAAGAATTAGACTGGATGCGCCGTCAGCCCAAAGCACGTACTACTAAATCGAAAAGCAGGATTGACGATTTTTCAGAAATTAAAGCAAAAGCCCATAAGCGCCGAAAAGACCATAAAGTGCAACTAGAGATCAATATGGAACGCTTAGGAAGTAAGATTATTGAATTTCACAACGTCTCTAAAACCTTTAAGGACAAACCTATTTTAAATGGTTTTGATTACACTTTTAAAAAAGGTGAACGTATAGGAATAATAGGTAAGAACGGTACAGGAAAGTCTACATTTCTTAATTTATTGACAAACAATATAGAACCAGACGGAGGCAAAATTGTAATTGGGGAAACTGTAAAAATCGGCTATTACACCCAAGGTGGCATTACAGTGAAACCAGAACAAAAAGTAATAGATGTCATTAAAGAATTTGGTGATTATATCCCCTTAGCCAAGGGCAGACAAATTAGTGCCCAACAACTCTTAGAACGGTTTTTGTTCGACAGAAAAAAGCAATATGACTATGTTGAGAAACTTAGTGGTGGCGAACAAAAAAGATTGTATTTGTGTACAGTCTTAATTCAAAATCCTAATGTCTTAATATTAGACGAGCCTACAAACGATTTAGACATCGTAACGCTTAACGTGCTTGAAGACTTTTTAATGGATTTTCCTGGTGTGCTTTTAGTTGTTTCACACGACAGGTACTTTATGGATAAAATCGTAGATCATTTGTTCGTATTCAGAGGTGAAGGCGTTATAGATGATTTTCCTGGTAATTATACAGATTTTAGAGCTTACGATAGTAGTCAGACAAAGCAAATTGATGTGAGCCAAAAGGTCGACAACTCAAAGGAGAAAAAGAAGAATGAAGCAAATAAATTAAACTTTAATGAACAGAAAGAATATAAAAATTTAGAATCTAAAATAAGAGCTTTAGAGTTAGACAAATCAGCCTTAGAGGCTAAATTTCTTAACCCGGAATTATCCCAAGAGGAAATAAAAGAATTATCAAACAAACTCCAAACTATAATTGATACCATTGAAGAAAAAGAACTTCGTTGGTTTGAGCTTTCAGAAAAATTAGAAGGGTAATGTACCAGATTCTATCGTACATAAAATTTATTCTTTCATCAACGAATCAACATGGTGTACACTCTCCTTTTGTGTATAATTTTGTTACAAAATGCCTATACAATAGAACTAAATATGACGCTTATAAAGCTCTTTATACCTATCGTAAAAAATTAAAAAAATCCAAGACCAAAATTGAGGTAATTGATTTAGGAGAAGGCTCTAAGTTGCTCAAAACTAATCAACGCAGAGTCTCTAAAATGATTCGTAATTCTAGTAGTAGTTTTAAAAACGCTAAACTCTTATTCAAAACCACAAAATATTTTAATTTTAAAACCATATTAGAACTCGGTACGTCTTTAGGTATGGGTACATATGCTATGGCTATAGCAGATACCAGTTCAAAAATTATTTCCATTGAAGGTTGCCCTAACACTTTAGGTTTTACAAACTCCTATTTGCGGCAATACAACCTTAAACATTTGTCATTTATAAATGGTGATTTCCAATCGACAATTCAAAAACTAAACGAAGATAAATTTGACTGTGTTTTCATTGATGGGCATCACAATAAAAAATCAACAATTAACTACTTTGAGTCCCTTTTATCTAAAACACATAATAATACGGTTTTTGTATTCGACGATATTTACTGGTCTAAGGGAATGACTGAAGCGTGGGCATATATAAAAGCCCATCCTTCTGTATCGGTTACGGTAGATACATTTCATTTAGGTTATGTTTTTTTCAGAAAAGAACAAGCTAAAGAACATTTTAAGATTAGAGTGTAACAACTCAACATTTTTAGCGTCTTACTAACTGTTATTTCCTGTATCTTGCAGGATAATTTAAGCAATTAAGATTAGTAAATTATGAGTGACAATGTCATTGAAATTAGAAACATTATTCGAGATTTTAAATTAGGACAAGAAGTAGTTCATGTCCTTAAAGGCATAGATTTAGATATTAAACGTGGGGAATATGTTGCTATAATGGGACCTTCAGGTTCAGGCAAATCAACCTTGATGAACTTATTAGGATGTTTGGATACACCTACAGCAGGTTCTTATAATCTCAATGGTAATGATGTTAGTAAAATGTCGGACGACGAACTAGCCGACATCCGAAACACCGAAATAGGTTTTGTATTTCAGACTTTTAATTTACTTCCAAGAACTACGGCTTTAGAAAATGTAGCACTTCCTATGATTTACGCAGGTGCTTCAAAAAAAGAACGCCAAGATCGGGCATCAGAGGTGTTATCTGATGTTGGCTTAGCAGATCGTATGGATCATAAACCCAACCAGCTTTCTGGTGGACAAAGACAAAGGGTTGCTGTTGGCAGAGCACTTGTAAATAAGCCTTCCATAATTCTAGCCGATGAACCTACAGGAAACCTAGATTCTAAAACAGGTACAGAAATTATGGCACTTTTCGATGACATACATGCTGCTGGTAATACGGTCATTATGGTAACTCACGAAGAAGAAATTGCTGCACATGCCAAACGTGTTATCCGGTTGCGCGATGGCATTGTAGAAAGTGATACCTTTAATAAGACGAGCATTGCTTAACCCGTGGTTGGACTCAATCTGTTATAAGCTATCAAATTTTTAATCATTTGTGATTTGATAGCTAAGCAATAATTCACTGAATTTTTTACTTTCATTTTTAATGACATCAGGATAATCTTCAGTAGTCTGACCTATGACTTAAACCTATATTCATTAACTTTGCTTTTATGAAAGTATACACAAAAACTGGAGATAAAGGGACAACTGCACTTTTTGGCGGCACTCGGGTTCCTAAGCATCATATAAGAATAGAAAGTTACGGTACAATAGATGAGTTAAACTCTCACATAGGACTAATTAGAGATCAAGAAATCGACCCAATTTACAAGCAAACCTTAATGGATATTCAGGATCGGCTATTTACGGTCGGAGCTATATTAGCAACAGATCCACAAAAAGCCACATTAAAAAATGGCGAAAACCGACTAAAAATTCCAAAAATTTCTAATCAGGACATTGAGCGATTAGAAAAAGAAATAGATCAAATGGAAAAAAGTCTTCCAACAATGACTCATTTTGTTTTACCAGGTGGCCATCAGACTGTGTCATTCTGTCACATTGCTCGCACCGTCTGTAGACGTGCAGAGCGCTTAGCGTCACATCTCAACGATTTAGAACCATTCCAACCTGAAACATTAATGTATATTAATAGACTATCTGACTACCTTTTTGTATTGGCACGGAAGTTGTCATTAGATTTACAAGCTGAAGAGGTAAAATGGATTCCAGAAAAAGAGTCATAACACACAAGTTATAACTTATTAGAATTGCATTTTAGCACTATCAGAATAGGATTACAGATTGCAATACGTTGTCCGAGATATAAGTTGAAGAATACACGTTCTTTTTATTATTGATTAAATAATTTGATTTTTCCTTGAATTTTTCAACTAAAAATTTATTTTTGCAAAAATTAAATTACACAAAGCAAATGTATTGGACATTAGAATTAGCATCTTATTTAAGTGATGCACCTTGGCCAGCAACTAAAGACGAACTTATTGATTACGCAATTAGAACGGGTGCGCCTTTAGAAGTTGTAGAAAATTTACAAGCAATAGAAGATGAAGGTGATTCTTACGATTCTATTGAAGAAATTTGGCCAGACTATCCAACTGATGAAGATTACCTCTGGAATGAGGATGAATATTAACATATCATATGATTACAAAAAAAAGTCTCTTACGTTAACTTAACTGAGAGACTTTTTTTTATTTTCGAAAACTCGAAAAAACAACAGAACTCTCGGATATTATTAAAAAAATTATCGAGATATTTAAAATAGACACAAATTACACAGGTTAACCTAACCAACCTGAAACAAAACATATAAAATGGGCATATTAGATAAAGTACTTAAGGTATTTGTTGGAGATAAATCCAAACAAGACGTTAGTGCCATTACACCAATTGTAGATAAAATTAAAACCTTTGAAAGCGCTCTTGAAGCATTATCTCACGATGAGCTTAGAGCAAAAACAGACGAATTCAAGTCTAAAATTGCTGAGGCTAGACAACCGCTCAACACTAAGAAGGAAGAACTTCTCGCCCAGGCAGAGGCGACCGAAGATATTGACGAGCGTGAAGACATCTATTTAGAGGCAGATAAAATTGAAGACGAGATTTATAACGTTACAGAAGAGGTATTGAACGATATTCTTCCTGAAGCTTTTGCTGTCGTTAAAGAAACTGCAAAACGTTTTGTTCATAACACTCAAATTCCAGTAACAGCAAATGCGTTTGACAGAGAGATTTCTGGCGAACATGATTATGTCACTTTAGATGGTGATCAGGCTGTCTGGGCCAATTCATGGGATGCTGCAGGCAAACCAATTACCTGGGATATGATACACTATGATGTGCAACTGATAGGTGGTGTTGCCATGCATCAAGGTAAAATTGCCGAGATGCAAACTGGTGAAGGAAAAACCTTAGTAGCAACATTACCTGTATATCTTAATGCACTTGCAGGTAAAGGTGTTCACCTTGTAACGGTTAACGACTACTTAGCAAAACGTGATAGTGCCTGGATGGCTCCAATATTTCAGTTTCACGGTTTAAGTGTCGATTGTATAGATTACCATACACCAAATTCTGATGCACGTCGCAAGGCTTATAATGCCGATATTACTTATGGAACTAATAACGAATTTGGTTTTGACTATTTAAGGGATAACATGGCACATTCGCCAGAGGATTTAGTACAACGACCACACCACTATGCTATTGTAGATGAGGTAGATTCGGTTTTAGTAGATGATGCGCGTACTCCATTAATTATTTCAGGACCTGTACCAAAAGGAGATGAACATGAGTTTGATGCACTTAAACCAAAAGTGCAACAAATTGAAGACGTCCAACGCAAATATTTAGTTGGTGTTTTGGCAGAGGCTAAAAAACTAATTGCGGCAGGAGATACTAAAGAAGGCGGTTTTCAATTACTAAGAGCATATAGAGGTATTCCAAAAAATAAAGCGTTAATTAAATTTTTGTCAGAAGAAGGTATTAAGCAATTACTTCAAAAGACGGAAAACTTTTATATGCAAGACAATAATAGAGAAATGCCAAAGGTAGATGCAGAACTCTATTATGTTATAGATGAAAAAAACAATCAGGTTGAGCTGACTGATAAAGGGGTAGAATTTTTATCAGGAGAAGACGATCCTAATTTCTTTGTAATGCCAGAAATGGGAACCGAGATTGCTAAGATTGAATCACAAGGACTTTCATCAGAAGAAGAAGCAAATCTTAAAGAAGATTTGTTTAGAGACTTTGGGATTAAATCTGAACGTATACATACGCTAAATCAGCTTTTAAAAGCCTACGCACTTTTCGAAAAAGACAATCAATACGTTGTCATGGACAATAAAGTGATGATTGTAGATGAACAAACAGGTCGTATTATGGATGGTCGCCGTTATTCTGACGGTTTACACCAGGCAATTGAAGCAAAAGAAAATGTAAAGATTGAGGCCGCAACACAAACCTTTGCAACGGTTACACTTCAGAATTATTTCAGAATGTATCGAAAACTATCAGGTATGACAGGTACTGCGGTGACTGAAGCTGGAGAATTTTGGGAAATCTACGAACTAGATGTCGTAGAAATACCAACAAACAGACCAATTGCCAGAGATGATAAAGATGATTTGGTATATAAGACCAAGCGAGAAAAATACAATGCCGTAATTGATGAAGTAACCGAACTTTCTAAAGCAGGTCGACCGGTTTTAATTGGTACAACCAATGTTGAAATTTCAGAACTTTTAGGAAAAATGTTGAGTATTCGAAAAATACCGCATAATGTCTTAAATGCGAAACAACACAAAAAAGAGGCTGAAATTGTTGCACAAGCAGGTAATGCTGGACAAGTTACTATTGCAACAAATATGGCGGGTCGTGGTACTGATATTAAGTTAAGTGACGAAGTAAAAGAAGCAGGTGGTTTAGCTATAGTTGGTACAGAACGTCACGACTCACGACGTGTCGATAGACAGTTACGAGGTAGGGCTGGTCGTCAAGGTGATCCAGGAAGTTCGCAATTTTATGTGTCATTAGAAGACAATTTAATGCGTTTGTTTGGAAGTGAGCGTATCGCTAAAATGATGGACAGAATGGGTCTTAAGGAAGGTGAAGTAATTCAGCATTCAATGATTTCCAAATCAATAGAACGTGCACAGAAAAAAGTAGAAGAAAATAACTTTGGTGTACGTAAACGTTTGTTAGAGTATGATGATGTAATGAACGCACAGCGAGAGGTTGTGTATAAACGTCGTCGCAATGCATTACAAGGTGAACGTCTTAGAGTAGATTTGGCCAATATGATTTTTGACACGTCGGAAGGTATTGCTATTAACAATAAAAATGCTAACGATTATAAAAACTTTGAGTTTGAATTAATTCGTTATTTCTCAATGTCCTCTCCTATTTCTGAAGAAGAGTTTGGAAAAATGGATGCTCAAAAAATTGCAGGTATTATTTATAAAGATGCTTTTAAGCATTACCGTGAAAAGATGCAACGTGCAGCAGATTTGGCATTTCCAGTAATAGAAAATGTATATAATACCCAGCGCGATAAATTTAAGCGTATCGTGGTGCCATTTACAGATGGTGTTAAGAATTTACAGGTAGTTACAGATTTAGAAAAAGCATTTGAAACTAAAGGTACCCAACTCATCAACGATTTTGAAAAGAACATTACATTAGCCATTGTTGATGATGCTTGGAAAACTCATTTACGCAAAATGGATGAGCTTAAACAATCTGTACAATTGGCCGTACACGAGCAGAAAGACCCATTACTAATTTATAAATTTGAATCGTTTGAGCTATTTAAAGCGATGATAGATCAAGTTAATAAAGACGTTATTTCTTTCTTATTTAAGGGTGAAATTCCGCAAGAAACAGCGAGCAACATACAAGAGGCAAAGCGTCGTAAACAGGAAAAGTTAGAAACGCAAAAAGAAGAAATTCCAAACATGGACGAACGTGCAGCACAAAGCAGACAAGCGGGTGCTGGCGCTTCTAGACAGCAGCAGCAAGTTGTCGAAACCATTGTAAGAGAACAACCAAAAATTGGTCGTAATGACCGGGTAACCATTAAACATGTTATGAGCGGCGAAAGCAAGGTTGTTAAATATAAACAAGCTATTCCTTTAATCGATAAAGGCGAATGGGTTTTGGTGAATGAATAAACCAATTCCTGCAAAGGCATAAATTCCCTAAATAATATCTAAAATCCTGATGTGACCATCAGGATTTTTAGTTTTTAAATGTTTTAAATCTTAATAATTCAGGTAGAAACTAAAGACTAAAACCTTAACTACTGCTGCATTTTAAGGTACTTGTCTACAGAATGTCTACCTGAGCCATAAAATAAAAAGAACAGACAAATTAATAATACTAGAGTTGCTAATAAGAAATTACTAGTATTCATTTCTCCAACAATATTTATGAGAACAGCACCTATTAAAATTGGTAGCTGTGCTATTATTGCCCATCTTGTTAAAAGCCCAAATACAATTAAAAGCCCTCCAACAAAATGTGCCGGAGCAATATAATGTACTAATAACACGTCTCCAATTAATGGTTTTATTGGTTCATAAAGCTCCATTAAAAGAGGCAAGTTAGACATGAAGTAAACCCCTTGGTAAAACAAAAAGATACCTAAGGCAACTCTTAATAGATCAAGCGGATAATAGGTATGAGCATTAGCCCATTTATTTAGTGATTTTATATAGCCCATAATTCAACTGATATTGGTTTCACTTTTTTAAAGTTAGTTAAAATTCTCGAGAAATGGACATATTTCATTTACAAAAACACCTGACTATCAGAAACTAACATACTATAAGCACAGACTTAATGCTATCAAACTTATAATACGGATTATCTTCTAATGAACCATTATGCGCTGGTGATACCAAGATTCTTTCGATATAAATTAATCTCGTTTTCAGGTATTTCTTTAAATATAACTCTGCGATTAAATAAGCACCATTTTTCAATTCTTAAAATATACGGTACAAATCCTGATCGATGAATCCCTTTTAGCGATGGAATATTGTTTACTCCAACAAAGGTAATTACGTACCTTTTATCTACCGGCTTCTCAATTTCCAAAATTTCAGGAATCGCAGTCGACATAATACCTTTATTACGCATAGTCGGGATTGTGAAACCTCCTTCAAGTAAAATTTCATCTTCCTTAAGTATGGGAAATATTGGGCCCCAAAAATCCTGTACAGCATCTCTATATTCGGATATAATAAGCCATTGTCTAAAACAAGGTAAATTTTTATCTGTCGTAGCCACATAGCATTTTGGAATATTTTTTTCTATCAATCCATGATTTTGCAAATCTTTGATAAAATATGCTTTATCCTCATCCCTATACAAACGTATTCTAATATTGATTTTAGGATCTATTGCATTAAAATGCATTCTTAAATCGCGTTTTAAACCAAAAGTCTTGGTTTCGGAAAAAACACGTTTAGACACGCCTTTTACAATAAATTTAAATTCACCTTTCTTAATTAAGTTAATAATTCGAAGCACTATAGTATTCTTTTAAATTTTCCTAAATAGAATTATAAAAATAGAGTATTATAATAATGTTTCCCGATTGCAATAAAAGTTTTTAGTATCTTGAATCCACAAACTAATCCCTCTAAAAATGAAAAATGTTTTTGCAACTATTGTTGGCTTTGTTGTTGCTTCCTTTGTTGTGTATTTTTTTGAAACTTTAATTGGTCATACCTTTTTTCCTTTACCCGAAGATGCTGACCCAATGGACATAGAATGGATCAAAAACAACATGGATAAAATTCCTGTAGGATCAAAAATATTTGTTGTCATTGCACATTTTATGGGTATTGTCTCGGGAATGTTTGTTGCTGCTAAAATCTCGAAAATAAGTATGATTCCCTCCTATATTGTTGGTGTATTAATGCTTTTAGCAACAGCATTTGTAATATTATCACTACCTAAAGAATTATGGTTTAGTCTTACAGATGGCCTTTTTGCCATCGTTGGTTTTATTTTAGGTAAAGTCATCGCTTCTAAATATATAAGTCCAATCCATGCGCAATAAATTAGTTATAATACTATTGCTTTTATTATGTGCTACTCCTTTATGTTCTGCACAGTCCATTGAAGATTTGAAAGCGGTAAATAAAGTTTGGTCAAAGTTTTACAATGCGTTTGAAACGCTAGACTATTCTTTAATGGCTCAAATACACAGTGATGAATTAGTCAGGGTTTCTGGTGGCAAACGAATAATAGATTACGACACTTATATTACTAATTATAAATCTAGATTTAAACAAGATAAATTAACCAAACAAACTAATACTATCACCTTAAGGTTCTTTGAGCGTTTAAATAATGGCAGAACAGCAAGTGAGCGCGGCATTTATAAACTCACTAAGAACCAAGGCACAAAAAATGAGCGGAGCTATTATGGTCAGTTTCATGTCATACTCAAAAAAATCGATGGTCATTGGAAAATTACTATGGATTACGATTCTTCTGAAGGTGGAACTATTGGTGAGGACAATTTCAATAAAGCATTAGCCATTGATGATCTTGAAACATTTGTAAAGAACTAAAACGTAAAACCAATTCTTATTCCACCCCATTTTGCAGATGCACCTGATTTAAATTCTTTTGTAATTGTGCTCCTGTAATATTCAAAATATAAAGTTTTTGTTTTTATTACTAATCCATAACTAAACTGGGCCGTAAACCTTTTAATATTACCTGATGAAATTGTATACGGGCTAGCCTTATTAAGCAATCCGCCTTGTAACGTCGCATCATACCCAATAATGCTTACCATTGGATGCGCATAGGTATAAATCTGAAATTTCCGCTCATATATAGAGCTATTAAACTTTGTATGTAAAACCCCAAGCGCAATATTACTACCGACAGAGGCATTTGTAAATAATGTTCCTAATTGCAAGGTAACATTACTGCTAGTTGTTAACCTATTATTTAGTTGGTATATTTCTTTTTCATAATCAATTCTATAATTTAGTACAATGTCATTCTTAATTTGATTATCCCATCCTCGAGGAATTTTATTACCTGTAGCCTTATGTATTTCTACCTGCATCTCTTTACCAAAGGCAGCTGGTCCAATTAATCCTATGCTTAAAGATTGAGACAACCGATATTGTTTTTCTAGGTGGTGTGCTATCATGAAATTTTTGATCATAATAGCTGCGGCAAATGGTCGATCACCAAATTGTATAGATTCACTCACATAATCGTTTGGAGTATATCCTATATGCTCTAAGGAAATGCCAAATTTGAAGTTAGAGTTTTCCGGCTTATAGAATATAGAATTAATTGGATTTTTAACTAGAATAGGCAAAACGACTTCAAAGGAATAGCCTTGAGTATAGTTTTCGTCTGTAGCAGCAAAATAATCGTTATCGTAATGCACTCTAAAATAACTTTCATTCTCTATATTACGGTAAGAACTAGTATTATCTATTTTTTGAGCTATTAAGCCTAATGGCAGTACAATAACTATGCAGAAAACAATAAGTCTCATACATACACTTACGTGAAAACAATAACCATGGTTTTAGTTTAATTTGAATAACAATTGTGGATCTGGACAATTGTTCTTATAAAATTCTAAATCAATTTGATTGCATACACCTGGATAATCCCCTTTCTGATTTTGTATATCTTTTATGATCTGAAAATGCAGATGCGGAGAATAATCGCCGTTGACCTTTGATGTTCCTAAGCTTGCAAATTTATCACCTCGTTTCACTTCCAGACCAACTTCTAAGTTAGAAATGGATTCTACACTAAGATGGCCATAGAGTGTATAAAATTTATGATTCTCTATGCTATGCTGTAAGATAATTGTTGGTCCATAGTCTCCATAATTGGTATTATTATTAAAACTATGAACAAGGCCGTCTAAGGGAGCAAATATGGGAGTTCCAGCAGCAATCCAAATATCCAATCCTAAATGTATATTTCGCTCCTCTTCGGGATTTGGTCTATTAAAATGTTTGCTGCGATTATAAATCCCACGTCTCTCTATGTATCCTCCAAAAGCAACCTTTGCATTGTTTTTTCTTAAATGGCTTAAAATATAATCTTCTAGTGCCTCTGATGAAGATAAATCATAACTAAGCAAATCTGAATTTGAGATTGATAAGTCTAAAGGCACATAATCTTTCTTAGAAATGGACGCATCAATTAATGAATGAGGATTTAATGATTTAATTAAGGTTTCGAATGAAGTTGAGCGCATAAAAAAAATTTCCATAAAAATAAGCATCTATTTTATGGAAAGCAGAAAAAAACAGATTCTATATTAAATATAGAACTGGATAGCCTGTAGACAATACGGGTTGATTAGGTTACTTAATAATAACGTTACTATACTTAGCGTTAACGATTATATTTTTGTTAGAGGATTGGCCTTCTGGGAAGTTTCTAATGGTTTTTTGTTTAGTCACCTCATTATTGAGCTTAGAACGATCTCCTTTAAAATACATAATATAATCTATATTTTGAGGTAACTTTACCAGCGCGTCGCTATTTTCCAAAATCAGATTTAGATTTGTAAATGAGTCCGATACATTGGAAATTGTTAAATCTCCAAAACTACCATCAATTATACCTGTATCACTTAAGTTCTCAATATTTATATTCGAAGATTTTGAATTCAAGACTAACTTTTTTGCGTTTTTAATTTGTGCATCACCAACAAAATTAAGATTAAGTGTGCCTAGATCCCATAATGATACTACAATTGGCGAATAAGACACATTGATGGAGGTGTCTACTCCATCAATGTGTTCTGCTACTAAATATGAGTGGGATATATCTGCCGTCATATTATATATAACTGAAGATATTTTTAACTCACCATGCCTAATATTGGTTTTAAGCTTTGCTTTTTTAGGAATTTTAATTTTAATTACCTTTTTAACTTTACTTTCCCCAAATTCTATTTCTCTCGCAAGTAAAGCGGCTCTTTTATCTCTTGCGGCATCATGACGTGCTTCCATTTCCTCACTCCTTTTTTCCATTTCCTCTGCTCGCTCTTCTGAACGTTTCGCCATAGCTTCACCTCGTTCTTCCATGGCCTTGGCTCTCTGTTCCATACGTTTTCCAAATCGTTCTCCCCAAGCTTCCATTTTTCGCTCCCATTCTTTGCCAAATTTCTCGCCAAACTCTTCTCCCCATTTTTCCATATCTTTAGCATACTTCTCGTCAAATTCCTTACCATATTTCTCACCCCATTTCTCCATATCTCTAGCCCATTTACCCTCAAAGCGCTTACTATATTCCCTACCCCACTTTTCCATTTTTTCTTGGTAACCTGATTTATCGAATTTTCTCGCCCATTCCTCCATACGCTTTTGAAGTTCTTTGCCACCTTCATTCTCGTATTTCTTACTCCATTCTGTCATATATTTTTCACCTTCTTTTTGGTACCGTTCGTAATCAAAGGATATACTACTTACGCCTTCTGGTAATTCTGGTAACTCAGGCATTTCCGGCATAGCTGGCATTTCTGGCATAGCTGGCATCCTTGGCATAGCAGGCATTTCTGGCATCGGAGGCATTCTGGGTATTTCTGGCATTTCTGCAAGTTCAAACTCTAACTCGCGCAAAACGCCTGCATAGTTTTCGTCTCCAAACAGTCCTTGAGAGCGGCCACCATTTGAAGAAATTAAAACTTTATCTCCAGATCCTTCAATTCTTAGGTTCCAAGCTTCTAAAACACGTTCTAGTTCGTCTTTAGACAAGGAACTACTTTCTATATAAGCTTCAACCTCAATAATATCTCTATTCCACGTATCTATTTCAATTTCTACATAGCTAGTGTTTAAATCTACTGTTACATCCTTATTTACCTTAATAGATTGAGAGTTTTTACTTAATTTCTCCTGTGCATAGCCAAAAATGGTAAATAGGCATAGCACTAACATGGTCATAATGTTTTTACGTACGGATATTTTGTCTTCTGATTCTAATCTGCGTTTTTTCTTAAAATTTTTCATACTGTTTGTTGATTTTTAAAATTACTCAGACCTACTAAGTAATTTCTGTTCGTTTTTTGATTTTTGATTGTAATTATATACTTGATTGTGAAAAAGAGTCGTCATTAAACTCTTGTAATTTATCTTTGAGACGCATCACAAGGTTAAGTCTAAATTTTAAATTGTCTATCAAAGCATTTAAAGTTTCTTCGTTAGGTCCATTTTCATTTAACTCTACCGTTAAATTATTGTATTCTTCGTTCAAATCTTTAAGTCGTAGTACGTAACCATCAAATAAGTCCTTGTTCTCTGCTGTTAATTGTACCTTGGATAATTCCAGGTTTATACTCGCCAGGTAATAATCTTCAACTTTCTTGAGATCTGGTGATACATCTCCTAGGGTTTTATTAGTTGTATCAGCAAAATTAGCAGACTTAAGATCTGTATTTGCAGAGGTGGTATACATATGGATTGCCCCAAATGTAAGCCCCAATAATACCACTATACTTGCGGCAATATTTAAAAAGTTAAACCCTTTAGATGTTTTTTCTTTAGGTAAGTTCTCTTCTAATTTTTGAAGAAAACGCACTTCATGTCCTTTGGACATTGTAGCTTCTTGCGTTTTAAGGTCTTCTTTAAATAACTCTCTAAGATCTTTTGACATTTCTTTTTATTTTTAATTCTTTATGCAATTTTTGTTTGCCTCGAGATAATTGAGTTCTAGAGGCCACTTCTGAAATATTTAAAATTTCCGAAATTTCTTTGTGATCGTAACCTTCCATCAAATACAGCATCACCACGTATTTGTACTTTTCAGGTAAACTTTCAATAGCAATTTTAACGTCTACAATTGTAATTTCTGAGTCTATGTTCCAGTCGTTTTCGTAATCTGCATCAACCACATTTAGATGGTGTTCTTCTAACTCAATTAATCGCTGTTTTTTAGATTTTAAAACATCTATACACCTATTAATTACAATTCGCTTTAACCAAGCCCCAAAACTCACTTCCGCTTTATATTGCTCTAATTTTGTAAAAGCTTTTATAAAAGCTTCTTGGACAATATCCTCTGCCTCCATTGTATCTTTCACAAAACGAAGCGCTACTATAAGCATACCATTACAGTACTGATTATACAATTGCATTTGTGCTTGCCTATCGTTCTGCTTGCATTTTTCAACTATATGAATTTGAAACGTGCTAATTGTTTAAGTGATTTTGGTTGATTCTATTCTAAAGACGACATAAAATTCTAAGTGTTGCAAAAAAAATTAAAAATTAAATCTATAATTAAGATTAACTTAAAATTAAGCTTTAGTTTCTATAAATTTAGGGAATTGATTTATCTTTAAATCCAAAATAAAATTATTGCTAATTTATTAATCTTAAAAAGTCAAAGAGAAATTACCATGTTAAAACGACTTCTAATTTTTTTGTCTATTCTGGCCATTGGTTTACTAGTATATTCAGTATTTGTTGAAAATATTTTTTCACCACGATTAAGTCCAAAAGATGTTGCAGAATTAAAACTCAATGATCTCGAATTAGAGGTTGAGTATAACAGACCCTCAAAACGGGAGCGTGATATATTTGGGGCCTTAGTTCCGTTTAACAGCGTATGGAGAACTGGTGCAAACGAAGCGACAACTTTTGAAACCAATAAGGATTTAATGATTGACGGGATGTTGCTAAAAAAGGGAAAGTATACATTATGGACGGTACCCATGCAAAATTCTTGGAAAGTTATGTTTAACTCGAAACAGTACGAATGGGGTGTTAACGAGAAGATGGAACCTATGTGGGACCCCAACTTTGATGTTCTTGAGATTGAAGTAGATACACAAAAAATTGACACCACAGTAGAGAAATTTACAATTGCTTTTGATAATAAAACCGGAGATTTAAAACTCACTATGGCTTGGGATAACACCTTAATCGAAGTTCCTATTAGCGAATATCCACAATAAGTATAACAGTTTTTGACGAAGAAGAAAAAAACATATAAATCTGCACTTAAAGAACAGGAAGGTATTACTCCTCCAGAAACCCTCAGTCATAATTCTGCTAACTCTATAAAAAAAAAGCGGTTAAAGACACCTTCTGCAAGAGATTTAGTCGCCGGAATTTTAGATGGTAATATGACGGCTCTTAGTAGAGCAATTACATTAATAGAAAGCACAAATACAGAGCATTTAAAAAAGGCTAATGAAATTATTGCAAATTGTCTTCCGTTTGCAAACAAGTCTGTAAGGATAGGCATTACAGGGATTCCTGGTGTTGGCAAAAGTACTTTTATTGAAGCTTTTGGCAGCTATCTCACAAGCCAAGAAAAAAAAATAGCAGTTTTAGCAGTAGACCCAAGTAGCAGTCTAAGTAGAGGCAGTATCCTAGGAGATAAAACCAGAATGGAAGAGTTGGTAAAAGACCCTAATGCGTTTATTAGACCCTCACCTTCAGGAGCATCTCTGGGAGGTGTCGCCAGAAAAACCCGAGAAACAATTATACTCTGTGAAGCTGCTGGTTTTAATACTATCTTGATAGAAACTGTAGGTGTTGGCCAAAGTGAAACTGCTGTTCACGGCATGGTAGATTTCTTTTTACTCTTAAAAATTGCTGGAGCTGGAGACGAATTACAGGGTATAAAGCGTGGAATCATAGAAATGGCCGATACTATCGTGATTAACAAAGCAGATGGAAATAATATTAAGGCTGCTAAATCTGCAAAGGTTGAGTTTAACAGAGCATTGCATTTATACCCTCCAAAATCTTCTGAATGGACGCCAAAGGTATCCTTATGCAGTGCGTTGAATCGTGAAGGTATAGAGGATGTATGGATTTTAATTCAAGATTATTTACAAACAACTCAGACTAATGGCTATTTTGAAGAAAATAGAAATAATCAAAATCGGTTTTGGTTATTACAAACTATCGAAGATCGTTTAAAGTCTAAATTTTACAATTCAGCCAAGGTCAAAAGTGAACTACAAGCACAAATAGAATTAGTAGAGGCAGGTAAAACCACACCTTTTGCCGCAGCAGAATACTTACTTTCTTTGTAATTTAAAAAACAATACTTTTGCACTGACTAAGTAATCTAATCAATGACATATAAGTTTACAATTATAGTACCTGTCTATAATGAAGAGGAGAATTTAGAGCGTGTGGAAACTGAGCTGTCTAAGTACCTTAAAATTGCAAAAGTACCTACCTCTGTCCTATTTGTTAATGATGGCTCTAAAGATAATAGTCAAGCCTTAATTGAGGCCATATGTGACCGAAATGAATCCTTTGAATATATTTCATTTAAAGAAAACAGAGGGCTAAGCGCTGCCATAAAAGCAGGATTTGATCATGTAGAATCAGATTTGGTTGGATATATTGACTCTGATTTGCAAACTTCACCCGAAGATTTTAATTTACTTTTAGAACATATCGCTACTCACGAATTGGTGACTGGTGTCCGTTCTAACCGAAAAGATTCTTTCGTTAAAAACATGTCTTCTAAAATTGCAAATGGTATTAGACGTGCTTTTACCAATGACGGCATGGATGACACAGGCTGTCCTCTAAAAATTATAAAGACTAATTATGCCAAACGTATTCCAATGTTCAAAGGCTTACATCGTTTTTTACCAGCAATGATTTTATTGCAAAATGGCCGAATCACACAAGTTACTGTTAAACATTTTCCGAGAATAGCCGGAACTGCAAAATTTGGTTTATGGAATAGACTTTTGGGTCCCTTAATGGATTGTTTTGCCTATTTATGGATGAAGAAAAAGTATATCAACTACGAGATAGAAAAATCGAGCAAGCAAAAAAGGTAAATTGAAGGATTGGATTATTTACAGTATAGGATTTTTAGCTCAGATTTTGTTTTCTTCTAGGCTTGTTATTCAATGGATCACCTCCGAAAAGCAGCGAAAAGTCATAACTCCAAGCACGTTTTGGACGTTGAGTTTAGTAGCCTCTTTTCTTCTGTTTATTTATGGTTATCTAAGATTAGATTTTGCGATTATGTTAGGACAAGGTCTAACATACTTTATTTATATAAGAAACTTACAGCTACAAGGTAAATGGGTAAAATTCCCTAAACTCATGCGTTACTTATTGATGTTTGCTCCACTATTTATTACCATCTTTTACTATAATAACAACAAGATAGATATCGAATTACTATTTAAAAATGAAGCAATTCCTGTTTGGCTTTTAGTATTAGGCATAGTGGCACAAATCATATTTACACTAAGATTTGTGTACCAATGGATATATGCGGAACGTAATAAGGAATCGACATTGCCAATGGGGTTTTGGTTATTAAGTTTAATTGGTGCTATTCTAATTTTGAGTTATGCAATTATAAGGAAAGATCCTGTTTTATTTATTGGCCATTTATTTGGATTAATAATTTACTCTAGAAACTTATATTTAATAAAGCAAAATAATGATTAAAGTTATAGAAAATAATCCAATTTTAAGCCTGTTACTATTTGTTGCAATTATGTTAGGATTCACTATAGATGCTATCCCAGTTAGTATAATGGAGGCACGTAATTTTATTTCTGCTAGAGAGATGCTTACAGATGGCAACTGGATTTTAACAACCATGAATGGTGAAGCACGGTACGAAAAGCCACCATTACCAACGTGGATAACAGCTGCATTTGGCTATGTATTTGGGATGCAGTCCGTTTTAGCCTTAAGATGGCCCGCTTTATTCTTTTTAGCCAGCATAGGTATTTCTACTTTTCTAATATCAAGACGACTCGAATTAAATTCATCACATAGTGTAATAAACGGATTTATTGTAATTACCTCATTCTATTGTATTGGTATTACGATAGAAGCACCTTGGGATATTTATACACATGGCTTTATGCTTATGGCGCTCTACCAATTATTAATAATGCTTAAAGATCAACAAACCAGCTTTATTAATAGTTTTTTATTCGTCTTGTTTATGAGCTGTACCATTTTATCCAAGGGCCCTGTTTCCCTATATGTACTTTTTCTTTCCTTTAGTTTAGCTTTCGGGTTTACTTATAAGTTTCAGGGTGGTTTGATACATTATCTAAAACTATTTGCTTTGTTAATTTTTGGAATAGTTTTAGGTGGCTGGTGGTATTTACATGTTCGTGTTGCCGATCCTGTTACCTTTTCTGCAATTGCAGAACGCGAGACATCGAATTGGAGTAGTTACAACGTTAGACCATTTTACTACTATTGGAGTTTCTTTGTACAAAGTGGTATGTGGGCCATACCTGCATTTATAAGCTTACTTTATCCTTATCTTAAGTCTAGAGTTTCTAATATAAAAGCCTATCGTTTTAGTCTGCTCTGGACCTTAATTGCCCTTGTTTTACTATCGATTATACCAGAAAAAAAATCTCGATATTTAATGCCGGTTCTCATTCCATTAGCCATAAATATTGGTTTTTATATTAACTATTTAATTAGAACATTTAAGACTTTAAAATCTAAAAAAGAAATAGCACCTGTTTATTTTTCATTTGGACTGCTGGGCCTATTAGCCCTACTTTTTTGGGTAACGGGCTTTTTCCTTGGTCCACTACTTACAGGATTCATTTTAGTGAGATATTTAATGGCTTCTATAGCTTTAGCAATTATTGGCTTTTTTATTTTTAAAGAGCTTAAAGCTAAAAATATAAAGAATGTTTTTTACTTATCTCTAACAGTTATGCTAGGTTTAGGTTTTTTTGCCCTACCTCTAATAAAAGCGCAAAATCAAGAACTTTACACCCCTGTTTCTGAATTAAACTCAGAATCATTATCTATATATAGTTTAGGCTATGTTGCCCCAGAAGTTATATTTAATTACGGAAATAAAATACCAAGCATAAAAACAAATGAAGGCTATATATTACCAGAAGATAAAGAGTTTGGCTTATTAACCCGAGAGGTAAACCCGAATGATATCGATGCGCTATCAAAATTGTATACCATTGAGTATGTAAAAACGTTTGATTTAAATTTTACTCCCGAAAGTACAAATAGTTATAAAAACAGATTAGTAAATCAGTATTATAAACTTAGCCTAAAGTAAACTACAATCAATTTAAGCCTTTTTTAATGTAAATCTGGATTGTAAGTATTTATCGAGCTTATAAAAACCAAAACCTGAGAGACTCCCAAAAATTAAGCCTGACAATACATCTAGTGGATAATGCACACCAATATAAATTCTGCTATATCCCATTAAAATCGCCCATAAAATCAGAACATATATTAAAAATTTATACTTATTCTTAAGCATTAACCCTACCAAGATTGCAACACCCATTGAATTACTCGAATGACCAGAAAAATAACCGAATTGACCACCACACCAAGATCTAACTAATCTCATATAATCACTAACCCCTTCTTGGTGACATGGCCTAAGTCTCTCAATACCATGTTTAAATAAGTTGGTGACCTGATCTGTAAATGCGACCATTAATATTGCCGTAACCAGAGCTAAACCGAGCATTTTAGTGCCCAAACGTTTATACAGTAAATAAGCAAGTAAAATATATAGCGGAATCCAATTTACTTTATTGGTATAGGCAAGCCAAAAAGCATCCCAGGATTCGGTGCCAAGTCCATTTAGGTATAAAAATAACTCCTTATCAAACTCTATAATTTGGTCTAACATCTATAAAAATTTAATCGTCGTATCTCGCAATTTCTCTATCATAAAATTCGGTAGCTAATTTTATATAGTTTTCTGTTTCTGTTTCTAATTCTTTCTGATCATGTTGGTCAAATTCTTCAAACCATTCTACCTCATCATTTTCTAGATTAATTACAAATCTTGGAAACTCTGTATGAATAATAAAAATTGCATCTGGATAATCTGTATTGTCGCCAAGTATAAACTTAGGTAGCTCCATTTTTTAACGTTTTTTGTTGTTGCAAAATTAATCGCTTTGTTAGATAATTAAACCTAAAATATAATAAAATTGCCGCTGCACTTAGTCCAGCTAATAAACCTAGCCAAATTCCTAAGCTACCATAGGACTCTGCCTTACCTAAAAAGTAACTCACAGGGAAACCGATAACCCAATAAGAAATAAATGTTATAATAGTTGGAATTTTAACGTCCTGTAGGCCACGCAATGCACCCAGCACTATAACTTGCAAACTATCACTAATCTGAAATACTGCCGCTGCTAATAACAGAGTGGACGCAATTTTTACAACCTCTGCCGTATCAACTGCATTTTCAGGATCGTCTAAGTCTACATATAAATCAGGTAATGCAGTGTGAAAGATTACAAAGAAAACCGCGAATATCACTGCAAAAATAAATCCTACTAAAAATATAGATTCGGCAATACGTTTTAATGCTTTAAAGTCCTTTAGACCTTTTTGGTTGCCTACACGAATCATTGCGGCTACACTTAATCCCATCGCCACCATGAATGTCATTGACGAAAGATTTAGGGCTATTTGATTCGCTGCCTGAGGATTTGCTCCTAACGTACCGCTTAACCATATTGCTGCAGTAAAAATGGCAACCTCAAAAAACATCTGCATGGCGCTTGGCATACCTAAATTCATCAATTTCCTGATGGGCTGTTTACTCAGTTTAAAAAACTTAATATTAGTAACAAAAGCTTTAGATCTCTCTCTTTTCGATAACAACCACCATAAATAAAATAACATCACAAACCTAGAAACTAAGGTACCAACTGCAGCACCAACAATGCCCATTTCAGGAAAGCCGAACTTTCCAAAAATCAGTATGTAATTTATTATAACGTTTAAAATATTGGCAACAATTGTAGCATACATCGGGTATTTGGTCAGCGACAATCCATCACTAAACTGCTTAAATGCCTGAAAAACAATTAAAGGCACCAACGAAAATGCTACTAAGTCTAAATAAGGTATTGCAAGATCAACGACTTCTTCTGGTTGGTCCATTACAAACATTAAAGGCTTTGCTAATAATAGAACCAAAAACAACAAAATTCCTAAAACCGTACAAAGAAAAAAACCATGCTTAAATACTGATTTTCCTTTGGTAAAATTCTCTTCTGTATCTGCTTCTGCAACCAAAGGCGTAATAGCTGTGGAAAAACCAATGCCAAGAGACATTGCAATGAAAATAAAACTATTACCCAAAGAGACGGCGGCCAATTCTGCTGCGCCTAATTGTCCAACCATAATATTATCTATAAAACTAACAAAAGTATGCCCGAGCATACCTAGAATCACAGGAGAAGCCAGTTTTAGATTATATTTAAATTCTTTGGTGTAATTACTTAAAACCATGGCGCAAAAGTAGTGCTTAGGTTTTGGACTGCCGAATTAATTTATCCGTTTTGCCTGAGTAGTAAAAGACAAGCCTTGCGAGCCAACAGTTGAAGACATAACAGCTTCAAAGATTGGTTCTGGACAATCATTTGGTATCTGCCAGTCGAATATAAAATTAGAACCAGTTCCTCCAGAAATATCAGATTCGTCAATAACAATATCTAATGTTTCCATTGGTCTTAAATAAACCGCTTTCTTAATAAAAGACTTTAAAAGAACACCGTGCGTGTCATAATAGTCTGCATTTAACAAGTAAATTGTATCATTTTCACTTGTATTACGAAGACTAGCCATCGCTGTTAAATTATATTTTTTATGCTGTGATAAATT
Source organism: Winogradskyella sp. (assembly GCA_013002225.1). Classification (GTDB taxonomy): domain Bacteria; phylum Bacteroidota; class Bacteroidia; order Flavobacteriales; family Flavobacteriaceae; genus Winogradskyella. The sequence goes on along the minus strand of JABDKL010000157.1, from coordinate 2,082 downwards.
ATAAATTTGCGAATAAATTGATAGGTAAGATTTTCCAGTTTCTAAAGAGTCGGTTGCTTTAATTTCGGCAATTCGTTCTTTCCAAATGACTTTAATAGGATCTTCTTCGGAACCATTACCGTTGCATGAAAATAAGCCCAACAAAACTAAAATTAAAAATACTGAACGATTCATTGCCAATTGATTAAAGAGTTAAAACAAAAATACGAGTTTTTGTTGGTAGTTATTAAATGAGTATGAGTTATAAATTGTAACGAAATTTATTGATGATTTACTATGGCTCCTTTTAATCTAGCATTAAAAATTACAAAGGTTTGCTTTAGATTTATTCTACATCTTTTAATCTGTAACTTCTATAAGCTCCCAAAATACCAAACATTGATAATCCCAGAATTACACCTTCTATGGACAGCAAAGAAACCAAAGCGCTTAATCCACCTGTAACCAGTAATATAAACCCGATAATTGTATTACTCACTGCCACATAGTTAGTCCTTTCGTTTCCTTTAGCCATATCTACAACATATGTTTTTCGTCCTAGTCGTACTCCTCCGTGAGCAATACCTAAAATGAAAAATGCAACTGGATAAAGCCAAAATGTATCTCTAAAATTCTCAAAAAAAGTAACAATAAAGAATATTGTAATGCCCATTAAAGATGCAATTATAATTGCTGCTGCCATGGTGTTTTTACTTGACTTATCTGCTTGTTTTCCCCAGAATGGAGAGCTCACAATAGAGGCTACACCATTTGCAATAATTAGTAATCCTAATAAATAGCTTTCATTACCTGCATATTTCTGAGCTAAGAGCACATAAAATGGGGCGGAAAGTGAAGAGCATAGTAAAAGTGATCTTGCTATTACGAAATTTTTAAATTGCTTATCGGTTTTTAATAATTCAAATTTGCTAAATATACCCTCTTCAGTCATTGATTCGTCCAATTTTTCTCCAGGAAATTCTTTAATCTGAGCATAGATAGTTGCACCAATTAACCACATTGCAGAGGCAAAAAAGATAAGATTAGTATAAAAATCAACAGAGGCATCGGTATTAGATTTATAGGTAATGTAAAGTCCTGATATTAAAACTAATCCACCCGAAAAAGCCGCTGTATAACCACTAAGTTTACCTCGACGTGTCTTAGGAATAGTTTTACCAATTACATCTTTAGAAGTTACTGAAGATAAACTTCGAGCAAGACTAAACACCACGAGACAACTCACCATTAACCAACCAGCGGCAACGCCTTCAAAATTAAGTCCCACTAATCCAATTGAAGCTATAGCACAAAATTGAAGTACAGATCCTAAAACCCATATCCATTTCCGAATTGGCTTACGTTTAATATAATTTGAAATTGCAATTTGCGGAATCATAGCCCCAGACTCTCTAATGGGTACAATTAAGCTTATTAAATACACAGGAGCGTTCACGTAACTCATAAGCCAGGTTAAAACAGTCTTTGGATTACTTAATGTATCCCCAAGCTTGGTTACAGTATGTGTTAAAAGTATTCTGAAAAAATTACTAGGTGTATGAGAACAAGCTTCTTTAGATATATCCTTACATACACGCTCACCAGACTCATTATTTAGGTAACGGTAAAATTTATCTAAGGTTAATTTTGACATGTATATTTTTTAAAGATTACTGTATTCAGGATAGTGTAGCAACATTATTTATTATTCCTAAGCAAGATAAGTCTAAAAATTTATTCCTAAACTTATAATGTTTACAATCAATTAAGATCAATTAATTCTTAAACCATCTAAGGAATTAAATTAGGTTTAGTAATAGAAAATACGTCAGTGAAAAACGTTTATGAAATTAAAAGTTAACGGGATAAATTTTATTTATTCGAAAAAAAATTAAATCTAGGCAAATTTATGTTCTAATAATATCATGACAATTCAATAACAAACCCATAAATAGTCTTTATGGGTCTTTTTATATTATATAAAATATTAGAGTGAACGGCAAATGCCTAATAAATTAAATGCTAAAACTAGGTATTTGAGTAGTAGCTTCGCGGAACTCCGCAACTATCTCATCAACAATTTCAGTAACAGGTTTAATATCA
>JABDKL010000103.1 GCA_013002225.1 Winogradskyella sp. | reverse complement strand
CTCCAATTCCTGAACTCTTAAAGCAAATAGAAGTTTTAAATGAATCTTATTGCTTTTTGGTATCAGTAATATTAAAACAAAATTATAATGTAGATATTGAAACTTGTTTATTTTCTGACAATATTCCAAAGGATATAGAGAAAATACAACAACTCTTTATTGAATCACATGCAATTCGTTTATTAGCCATTCAAGAGGTAAAAAACTCTTCCGGTAGTGTTACACCTGGAATAGATAATGTTTCTTTTACTTCTTTGGAAAAGAAAAAACAAGAATATGTGAAGAAAAAGATAAAGAGTACTAGGTATTTTAAATCTTCTAAAAATTTTAAAATTAAAAAGAATTTACCTAAAGTGGCGATTATCGATAAGCAAGTTGAAAATTCTTTAAGAGAAAATGTTCTTGTTGAAAACAGTGAACTTTGTTGGTCGCTTTACAAAAAATGTAATATAAAAAGCTTAAGGAAAAATTATCGGAAAAGTACTATTCGGCGAGTTTGGGTTCCAAAACCAAGTTCTTTTGATTTTCGACCTTTAGGCATACCAACACTTCGTGACCGTGTATTACAAACAATTATACATATGGCGTTATTACCTGTTTCTGAATGGCAATCGGACACTTTTTCATTTGGATTTCGACCAAAACGTTCAGCAATAGAGCTTATATCAATGATTGCGGATCAATTGAGAACATTAGGTACTGTTCAACCTTATAGAGGATTACCTAAAGAAGTTAGTTATGAAAGGTATAAAAAACATAAAGGTCTTAAACACCGTGTACGAAGTCATTTGATTAGTAAAGGTGCAAACAAGCGTCGGCGTAAATATTCTTATACATACTGGATAATAAATAAAGAGGTCAAAAATACTAAATCACGTGACACTTTTTATGCTTACCCTCGTTTTATAAATGTAGATATTGAAAAATGCTTTGATAAGATTTCTCACTCTTCTATATTAAAATATACTCCAATTGTAAATAAGTACCGTTTTCTTCTTAAAGCATGGCTTTATGCTCCAATAAATGGTACTAGGACGGTTAATGACAGTAACATTGTTAAAATTATTCCAAAGCGTGGCGTACCTCAAGGATCCATAATAGGTCCGTTAACATGCAATTTTGTGTTAGATGGTTTGGAAGAATTTTTGTTAAAAGATTTACCATTTAGGTATCAATTTGACGATAAAGAAATAAATCGCATTCGGCAACAATTTGGACAAGAAAAGGTTGATCAATACAAAAACTATTCGGATTGGCCTATAGTTCGAGTTCGAGTGTATCGTTATGCTGATGATATTTTAATTTTAGGTAAAGCATCACAAGAACATTTTATGAGCATTTATAAACGTTTAGTTTTATTTTTAAAAGATCGTGGTTTAAGCTTGAAAGAAAAAGAAGATCCTATTGAAGTCTTTTTACCAGAAGCAAAATTTGAATTTCTTGGGTTTCAGTTTCAATTTGCAAATTATAAAAATTCTAAAATAAATAGAGGGAAATATACTCGTTACTCTTTTTCAGAACCATTTATGGTATTAAGAGGTCTTCAGACGGCTCGATATCGTGATGGTCTATTTATTACTATTCGTCCTAAATCTTATAAGTCAATGATGTTAAAATTTAAGTCGTTATTTGCACGTAATAGAGTAGGTTTCTCAGTTGACACTTTAATTAAAGATTATAACAAATGGTTAACTGCTGTTGTAACATACTTTGGTATAACCAGATCCACTCGGATTCAACTAATGAAGCTTAATCATTTTGCTTATCTAAAATTTAAAAAGCTGCTTCTTCGAAAGTTTTCATCTAAACCGAAACTAAGGACCTTCCTACGTGAAAAATATTTTACTTCAGATTATCTAGTTAAAGATGGTAAGACTATTCAACTTAAAGTACAAGATCTTATTCCTCATGGAGGACGACCTTTGCATAATCTAGCACCAACTGTAAGCTCTCTCAAAGCAAATATTTATTTAGATTCTTCTTTATATATTGAGAATAATCAGAAAAAAATCTTAAATGATGCTCGGCAAAAATTACTAATGAATCGAGGATTTAATGCTAAAGAGTTTCGTCTTTTGTTGCATGCTATTCAAAAGGGTAAATGTTCATTTTGTAATGGTGATCTTAATCTAAATGAAATACATTTAAATAGTTACGCGCAAATTGATCATCTTCCGAGAATTCATTCATTAAAGTTTCATTTATGGTGCGAAATTTTAGAGAATCTTGGTATTTATAATTTTTCTTCAGGGTTTAACATAGAAGATTTATCTTTTAAAAATCTTAACAAAGAAAATCTTAAACTATTTTTGGTTAAACCTTTTAATCCTATTGAGATTTTAGATCAATATGCAAAAAATATTGGAAACGATTTACAATGTCGTTTAGTGCATACGAGTTGTAATAAAGAGGATGGGAAAATTGCGTCTAAAGAAGCTGCGGCTGAACGAAAACAAATTAAAATGTTGGGATCTGAAGAATTGTATGCTCGATTTTTGAAATTTGGTCATGCAGTACGTAATAGAATTAGAAGCAATTATAGATTGCAACAGAATCAAAAAAATATATTCTTTAAAAATAATAAATCATAAAGGGTAATTTTAGATTCTTTGAAATCCCATAGTAGTTTAGATTAAAATATTAACGTTCAAAATAGTGTTTAATACATTCTTACAACTTGTAATAAACTATAATTTTGTTTTAGTTCCTGGGAGCCGTAATTCTCAGAAATGGGTTCGTACGGTTCTGGGCACGGATTAGGTAACTAGTCTAGTGCACTTCTAGTATTGCTCCAGTATATAATATTGGAGGAGTATGGCCTCCTAAAGCTATCACACCTATGGCTACCCATACAATTCCATTAACGAATACTTTTTTTTTACTAACGTCGGGAGCTACTGTTACCTGGGCTCACCATGCTATTGTAGCTAGAGCAAAAAAACAAACATTATTAGCGTTATTTTTTACTTTAATTCTTGCTATTTTATTTACAAGCCTTCAAGGTTTAGAGTATGTAGACGCATCGTTTAATATTAGTGATGGAGTTTATGGTTCGTGCTTTTATATGGCTACAGGATTCCATGGCTTTCACGTATTCGTTGGAACTATAGCTTTATTCATCTCGTTTGTTCGAACTGTTTTTAATCATTTCACTAATCATCACCATTTTGGTTTTGAATCTGCAATTTGGTATTGGCATTTTGTGGACGCCGCGGGCGCTAAACATGTAACTTTCCGCTATTTTATTTATTTTGCTCAAAGGGCGAGTATGATATTTCGATTCCATGCTTGTGAGCTCCCTACGAGTAGTTTTCGGCTTTACAACCCAAGTATTCTATCAGCGCAGAAGGCTGTTATAAGTAATCAGAGTATGGTTCACGTCTACCAAAAAAGGGACAAAATTACTTATGAAATCAGAGAATCGTCTCCCTGTTGCGACAGATTATTTGCCCTGTTAAGAATTTCTAATGGGCAGTACTGGACAGAAGGGCTAGGAGAAGATAGAATCCGGTTTATTGCAGGAAACCAGAGTGAAATTTTACATATGCGCACGAGTCGCGGACATCGGTTCGCGGCAGGGGAGGCTCGAAAATACTTCTCTACTCTGTCGGGTGAAAAGGATAATGAGTCGGCCGTGTTAATTGAGACTAAAAATAAGTTTGATAATATAATTGATGAAAAATGGATAACTAACGATAATAAATTATTCGAAAAAGCAATATCAATAGAGTCTTTAAAAAGGGCCTGGTACATTCAAAAAAGTAAACCAGGAATGATGACTAAAGGTTCGGGTGAAGAAACTCTAAATAGTATTAGTGATCAATGGTTTATAACTACTAATAAGAAGCTTTTAGAGGGATCTTTTAAATACCCAAACCGAAGGCGCGTTCTCATGGATAAACCGGATGGTGG
>JABDKL010000092.1 GCA_013002225.1 Winogradskyella sp. | reverse complement strand
TAGGTATCGTATTCATTTTTACCAGCCCCACTTCCGGAGAATGGGAATTGGTAGATGAAAAAGATAATATCAAAGTTTACACCCGCAAAACAGATGAATCCAAATACGAGCAAATAAAGATTATTGCTAAAATCAAATCACCTATTTCAGAAATTGTCAAAGCCTTAGAAGACGTCGATTACCACCAAGAGTGGGTTTACGAAACTAATGAAACAAGGTTTTTAAACAAGCGGTCATATAATGACTTTGATTACTATGCAAAAATGAATATGCCATTCCCAATAAAAGATAGAGATATCGTAATTAATTATAACAGGATTCAAGATCCTCAGTCTAAAGTTGTCACTATAACATCGAAAGCAGCACCTTCATTGCTTGGCAAACAAAAGAAACTGGTCAGAATAAAAACATTTCTTTCGACTTATACACTTAAACCTTTGCCAAATGGTTGGGTAAAAGTTGAATACTTTATGTCTGCTGATCCAGGAGGGAAATTACCAGCTTGGGTTGTTAATTTGTTTACTACAAAGTGACCTGTCGCAACAATGGAATCACTTATTACATTAATTGATTCAGGCTACTATAGAGGAAAAAAAGCAGAAGACATAATTGATTGATTTTATTAAACAGAATTTTACTTTCTTTGTTACTCTTCAATAACTTTAAATGAAGCAAAAAGTATTATTCGAATTAATATGGTTGTGTATAACCGCGATTATTGCGGTGATCATTATATTACCTATTTACTTTAATGTCAAAGAATATCCATTCTATGTAGATAATATCGTCCTCATTATCATTTCAGTCACTTTTATCAGATACATTTTTCTTCTTAAACACCATTGGATAACCTACTCTAAATGGTTTAAATTGATTTTAATTTTTACTCCAATTGCCATTATTCTTTATCTCGTAGATGTGTTACACAATTTTAATTTATTTACCGATCAAGAAGGTATTAAATCCATTATGTCAGATAGCCCCTACAAACTTCAGAATCAAATGGCATTTTATATAAAAACAGAAATGCTTTTCTTTTGGGTAGCTTCATTTATCTCAACTATATTTTTACCATTTAGAATGATAAAATCGTTGTGGACGAAAATCAATAAAGGGAAACATTAATTTAAAATAAGTTCTTATGAATAAAGTAGACGAGTTTAATGAATACAGACAAAAAATGAATGATCGTATAATGGCACAAGACAATAAAGTGTTGAAACGGTTTTTTAGTCTTGACAATCAAACATATTCAGACGGAGCGTTAGATGTGAAAACAAAAGAATTATTGGGCTTGGTTGCCTCTATGGTTTTACGTTGTGACGATTGCATTGCTTATCACCTTGGGACAGCGCACAAACTGGGTGTCACAACTGATCAGATTTTTGAAGTATTCTCCATTGCAAACCTGGTTGGAGGTTCAATATGTATTCCTCACACACGAAGAGCTGTCGAATATTGGGATGACCTGGAAAAGCAAGTTGAAAAATAATTTGAGTTTGATTTGCGTTCAATTATGTGTAATTAACACCACAAACAATTAAAATGAAAAATATCGCTTGCTGTCTTTTCTTCTGCTTTCTTATTTCTTGTGCTAATCCATATGATGCTACTTTATTGCTAGGGAAATGGAAAACTGATTCTTGGATAGAAAACGACTCTGGTAAAAAATTCAACAATAAGATGGACTTTAATTTTTCGGATGCCGAACATTATGAAATCGATTATGGCTCAGAAAAGGAGAAGGGTAAATACTGGATTTCAAACGATTTTCTTCATACCGGCGAAGAAGGAAAAGCGGAGAAGAAGGTAAAAATAATTTCTATGTCTAAGGATACATTTGTATTCGAAATGAACAGAACTGGTACATTAGAAACGGTCACTCTTTTAAAACAATAGGTTGCTTTCTAAAATATATCAGAGTGTTTTAGCTGAGCATAATCACAATATAATTATACAACTCTTTGATCAGTCTCAGGTTTGATATTTTTGAAAGGACAACGTTGCTCCGTAATTTCACCAATTGAATATCTACTTTAGAATTTGAGCGTGCCAGTTTTTTCAAAAATTCAACATCAATCAAATATCTATTTGTTCTTGTAGATAAGAACAGATCTTTTTTGCTGGCATTAAAAGCTTTCAATCCGCATTGCGTATCGTCTGTAGGTAATCTGAACAGCAACTTGTTAACTTGTCTTAAGTACTGAGATATTCGTTTTCTTCTGCTTGATATATGATTATAATAACTCGTGTCTCTATTACCTACAACAGCATCAACACCAGGAACAA
>JABDKL010000067.1 GCA_013002225.1 Winogradskyella sp. | reverse complement strand
TATCAATTCTGTCGCAATAACTACCGTTTGATACTTTTCTTCTTCTGTTTCTATTTCATTCTCCAATTTATCTATTAAAAGTTCCGCGGCACGCTCACCCATTTGCTGGGCATGTTGGCTCACAGTTGTTAGACTTGGAGTAGCATGTTTAGATAATACACCATCCGTAAACCCTATAACCTGTAGATCATGTGGAATATTTAAGCCAAGTTTTCTTGCGACTTTCATTGCAGATAAGGCATACAACTCATTAACTGCAAAAACACCATCGATCTTTTTGCTAGATTTAAAAAGTTGCTCAATCTCTCCTTCAAGTTTGTCCAAATGCACTTCATAGTCTAACTCATCATCAATTTTTAGAATTAATTCTGATTTTGGTGTTATTTTATTCTCCTGCAATGCTTCCAAGTAACCTTGAGTTCTAAGTTTACCGACACTTACATAATCTTTTGTTGTTATTAAAGCTATTGACTTACAGCCATTGGCAATGAGTTTTTTTACAGCATTTTTTGCACCATTAAAATCATCGACAATAACTTTATCACACTTAATTTCCGATACAACCCTATCGAACATTACTATAGGCATGCCCTGACTAATCGTCTCTGTAAAATGATGGTAATCTTGTTGTTGCATGGTTTCTTTTGATATTGAAAGAATAAAACCATCTATACTACCATTGGCAAGCATCTCCATATTAATAACCTCCTTTGGAAAAGACTCATTCGATAAACCAATAATAACATTATATCCTCTTTTGTTAGCAATAAGCTCCACACCACTAATTACCTTCGAGAAAAAATGATGAACGATTTCGGGAATAATGATGCCAATTGTATTGGTGCGTCTGTTTTTGAGGCTTAACGCAATATTATTGGGACGATAATTATAAAGTTTAGCAAATGCCTGCACTTTTTGCTTTGTATCATCGCTAATCTCTACACTGTTTCTTAAAGCTTTAGATACGGTTGAAATAGATACATCTAGTTCTCTGGCTATTTGTTTAAGCGTTATTTTTTGTTTCATGTTATTAATCCATGTTAGGAATCTTAAAACGAAGATACACTAATTCTAAGATTGCAACTTTTATGAATCATCTAATTTTAACAGGCCTATATTGAATATATCTTATTTTTTTACTAATTTTCTGCCGCTATGAATAATTGCGGAAAAGTTTTTAACACGAAAACGTTTTCGTTAATGCCAACACGTTTTTTAACACTTAAAAAACATTTTATTTACCTAGATTTAACCCAAGAAGTGAAAATATAAACCAATAAACTAGCAACTAACTTAAAAACATTTTATGAAAACATTCTTAAATGCTTTAATATTTTGTCTAATTATGGTACCAAGTGCATTAATGGCACAAACAACAGTCAGTGGTACTGTAACAGATGAAGCTAACGCTATGCCTTTACCAGGTGTAAATGTTATAATTAAAGGTACTTCCCGAGGAACGTCCACCGATTTTAATGGTAAATATTCTATTGAAATAAATGACGGCGAGACATTAGTTATATCTTATATAGGTTATACAAGTCAAGAGATTGTCTACAATGGTCAAAGCACAATAGATGTAGCTTTGGAAGAAGATGCTGCTCAATTAGACGAAGTAGTATTAATTGGTTATGGATCTACAACCAAACAAGATGCAACTGGTGCTGTTGAAAAAGTAGGTGATGAAGAGTTTAACCGTGGAGCTATAGTTGCCCCACAACAACTTATTGCTGGTAAAGCAGCAGGTGTGAGAGTTACCACTGGTGGTGGTGCCGCTGGTGAAGGTGGTGAAATTAGAATTAGAGGTGGTGCATCTTTATCTGCTACAAATTCACCTTTAATAGTAATTGATGGTTTACCAATAGATCAGCGCGGAGGTGCGCAAGGAGGTCGAAATGCTTTAAACGCTATTAATCCAGCAAACATCGAAGACTTTGTTGTTTTAAAAGATGCCTCAGCAACCGCAATCTACGGATCTCGTGCATCTAATGGTGTTATTCTAATAACTACTAAAAAAGGATCTACAAACCAAGCTTTACAAGTAGAATACGGTTTACAAGCTTCCATAAGACGAGTAACAAACACGGTTGATGTATTAAGCGCAGAGCAATACAGAGGTTTATCGTCTGAACCAAATTTTGACACTTCAACATTAGGAAATGCGAGCACAGATTGGCAAGATCAAATCTACTCGACTGGTGTTGGTGCAATACATAATATTACAGTTTCAAAAGGTTATGAATCGTCTAATTTCCGTGTAAATTTAAATCATGCATCTCAAGAAGGACCACTTCAGGATTTATATGAAAGAAACGGTATAAATGGTTCTTTTGTTCAACGTTTACTGGACAATGACTTAAAACTTACTTTAGTAGCTAAAGCAATTCAGGATAAATACACTTATGTTAATCAAGGTGCAATAGGATCGGCAATCGCATTTGATCCAACACAATCTGTTTTTGATGATAATGGTGACTATACGCAGTACGGAACTTCTGCTAATCTTGCACCAATAAACCCTTTATTTTTACTTGATAATGACAACTACGATAATAACCAAACTATCGAACGTGTCATTGCAAACTTTAATGTAGATTATAAATTTTGGTTTTTAAAGGAGTTGAGTTTTGTATTGAACGCAGGTATTGATTATGCAGAAAATGAAGGTTCTAGATTTGAAGCACCAAACCCTAATAATAGTGGGGCGTTTCCTTTAAATGAAGTATCTAACGGTTTAAATCGTAATACATCTTTAGACTTTTATTTAAATTATAAATCCGATATTGAATCTATAGACACAAACATCGACCT
>JABDKL010000186.1 GCA_013002225.1 Winogradskyella sp. | reverse complement strand
ACTACAAAAAAACCATCGAAAAAATGAATGGGTTTTGCGAGTTGAAAATATTTGAAAATGCAAAGCATGGTTTCTTTAACACATCAAAATTCAGAAAACAATGTTTGACTTCTATTGATGCTTTTTTAAAAGAGTATGGATTTTTTAAAGGGAGTCGAGTGGCGTTGGATATTGAGGGGTAAAAAATAAATTTCCTTGTTGATTTTTTTTAAAAGTATTAAGGTTATTAATTCCGTAGGCAGATGTAAATTGTTCTTACTACCGTAGGCAAAGCATACGGTAAAATAGCTTTGTTTATACGCTATGGACAACAAGGATACTTTCATGAGAGATGCTAAGGCAAGAGTAGCTTATCAATGAAAAAGTCCCAGATCACTCAAAGGTCTCTTAAATTATTTCTTTATTAATATCGTATATCCATAATAGAAACAACTCAAAATTAGAATGGATACCAAAATGAAAATCAATGTATAGGATGCCCATCCTGTATCCCACTTATCGTTGACTTTTAGAATATAAATTACAAGAGTATATATTCCTAATACAGAAGAGGCTGCCAGTGTTCGAGCTAATAAAGATTTTATATTCAATCCGAGACTACTGATCAACCAAAAACTGAACAGAAACAATATTATGCCTATCGATATGGATAAATAGTAATTCATTTAATATTATTTTGGAGGATGGCCTTTTGTTTCTAATATTCTTTTTATTTAAGCGACTGGAGTTCTATACTAAATGTATCTGTTTTCACAGTAAAGCCACTTGTATCTTGCAAAATTAGATCTAACCTATCATTTGTTAATTTATATTCTTGCAGAACATCATATCTCATAAAAACTCTCTTAGAATTTACAGTATCATCACTTGTTCTAATTTGTATCGATTCCTGCACAGTTGCATTAGACGGAGATTTATAGATAAGAATCTTTCCTTCATCTAATGGTATTTCTGCTATCTTATATGGTTTATCAGAAATGAAACCGTCTTTGCATCCTGCCGATAACAGAAGAACAAATATTGAAATTAGAATTATATAATTCTTACCTACGTGCATAATTGTATCCTGATTTAATCCATTTTTGATCTCTTGGGTCATCTCCATATGGTGCAACCATAACTCTTCTTGAAAATGTTTGCCCTGGTTTTATCCCAGGCATTTTTATAGTTTCATATTTCTGCCATTCCGGTCGAGAAGTACCTGCAGCCATTTGTGCTTTACCTGCTTGTCTTAAAGATGTTAACTCTGGAAATCCAAACTCTTAAGCAACTGCACCGAAATGATGATTACCAATATCTTGAGACTCCATCGAAATTCCCTCAAAAAGAAATGTCGTACTTCCATCATTACCTAAACCGTATATAGTACCCTTTTGATTCTTATAATCCCAATCACCTCCATTTTTTACTAAATTTCTAAACTTAAATGGACTCCACATGCCATCTGCCGTTTCCATATTTTCATCAAGTAAATTTGAATAAATTTGATTTATATCAATTTCTCCTCCTAACTCTCCCAATGAAACCAAACCATCATCGCTTTGCATAAAGACTAAATTATCAGTTTCGTCATTTCTAACAATCGTACCAATACTATTCACGATAATTGAATCTCCGTTAACATCAATATATCGAACTGGATTATACCAATTGACATTTAGTCAATTGGTTATTGTCTTTACGACAAGACCGTTCAGTCATTTTCATAAAGACAATCCTTTTCTGAGAGTATTGTTGTTCCATCTTTGACTACTTGCTTTAATTTAGTGCCTAATGCATCATATGTTATTTCCATAAATTTGTTGCTATCCTTTTCCTCTATTTTTTCTGGTAAATTCAAATGATTATATGTCGTTGTAATATTTTTATGAGGATCAACTACCATGTTTCCGTTGTGATCATAGGTGTAGTCACCTGCTCCTATTCTCGGTAAATTGTTCATAATGCCGTAGGCAGAGCCTACTACTAACAAAGTGGAGTTAAATGAATAAAAACATCTGTAAGAGGTAACAGACCTTTACGGCGAATCATCTTGTTTAAACATTTTAATCTGCTAGACTTAGAAGTAGGTCACAAAGAAGGTTTTAAACCTCTCTTGGATAATGCCATCTGATGCCAATTACAATCAAACCACAAACAAAGAAAGCCACGTGATTTGCATCATGTGGCTATAGGAATATTTACATTTCCTACTAACGTATCTGTATCATTTTCTTACTCGCTGTACCTGAGTTTGTTCCTATGGCATCATTTATAATCTCTATGAATTTAGCACTGTCATTTTCTTCAATTTTTTCTGGTAGGTTCAGGTGATTATATGTTGTTGTAATATTTTTATGGGGATCGACTACCATGTTTCCGTTGTGATCATAGGTGTAGTCACCTGCTCCTGTTCTAGGTAAATTGTTCTTAATACCGAAGGCAAAGCCTACTACTAACAAAGTGCAGTAAAGTGAATAAAAAT
>JABDKL010000200.1 GCA_013002225.1 Winogradskyella sp. | reverse complement strand
GTTTCCCTATAGGTATGGGTTATGATTTTAAAGGTATATATAACTTATGGGAAAAAAATATCAACCTTTTTAGTGGTGATAGCAGAAAAGATATTGAAGAAACTATTGAAATTTCTGATTTGTCCTCGCCAGAACTAGACACATTAATTGGTAACAAAGCTGCAGATACACTAAGAGAAGAAATTGAGCTCGTTGAAGGCATATACCCAAAATTTAACAAGGAAGATTATTTAAATGGTAATCAACAACCTGTATTTTTTGGTTCTGCACTTAATAATTTTGGAGTTAGAGAATTACTTGATTGTTTTGTAGAAATTGCGCCAAAACCGAGACCAAAACAAAGTGAAGAACGCTTGGTTAAGCCCGATGAAAAGAAATTCACTGGATTTGTTTTTAAAATTCATGCTAATATGGATCCTAACCACAGAAATCGATTAGCTTTTATTAAAATTGTCTCTGGGGAATTTAAAAGAAATACGCCATATCTGCATGTACGACATAATAAAAACGTTAAATTTTCGAGTCCAAACGCATTTTTTGCAGAAAAGAAAGAAATAGTAGATGTCTCTTACCCTGGAGATATAGTCGGTTTGCAGGATACTGGAACTTTTAAAATTGGCGACACTCTTACCGAAGGTGAAGTTATTAATTATAAGGGTGTTCCAAGCTTCTCTCCTGAGCATTTTAGGTATATTAACAATGCTGATCCTATGAAGTCTAAACAGCTTTATAAAGGCATTGACCAATTAATGGATGAAGGCGTGGCACAATTATTTACCCTAGACTTGAATGGTAGAAAAGTTATAGGAACCGTGGGCGCCTTACAATATGAAGTTATTCAGTATCGCCTAGAACATGAATATGGCGCTAAATGCACCTATGAAAACTTAAATGTCCATAAAGCGTGTTGGGTGCAAACAGAAGACGAAAAAAGTGAAGAGTACAAAGAATTTTTAAGAGTGAAACAGCGATTTTTAGCCAGAGACAAACAAAATCAACTGGTTTATTTAGCAGACTCTATGTTTTCTTTACAAATGACACAGCAAAAATACCCGAGTATTACCTTTCATATGACCTCTGAATTTGATTAATAAGTTACAGTTGTATATCGATGATATAGGACAAAATATGTTTTTTATCGAATTTTTTTAGCATTTTATCGATATTTTGTTTACATTTATACCATAGTATCTAATTTAAATTGAAGATTAACCCCAAACTAATCTACTTATTATGGACGCGAACCCAAACATGTTCAGTAATGAAGACATTACTGTTACCTACGACCCGAAATGTTGTGCCAATGCAGGTATTTGTGCACTTCAACTCTCAGATGTATTTAGAAATTCTGTAATTCCTTGGATTGACCTAGATGGTGCCAATACCAAAGCTATTATCTGCCAAATAAATAAATGTCCATCTGGAGCATTACAATATTATTTACACCGAAAAGATGTTGCCTAGTATTAGGTAATCGAACCGCTTATTAAAAAAGCCCTTAAATTATAATCAATTTAGGGGCTTTATTTTATTAAAATCAATTCTAGAACAATTGACGAACTAAAACTACGTTTAAAATAGAAACATATTATTAATTTTTAAAAATGTAGCAGCAGTCTTTATTTTAAGTCATTTTCAATAACAAAAACTAATAATGTATTATTTTAAATAGATAATAACTATATCGCTAATTATATTTTTTGTTAGACAATTCTTATAATCGACCAAAATTTTTTTTAACTTCTGGCCTACGCCTGACCTGCTGGTCCAAAATTCAATGGAATTGATGGTTGCTCTCAGTAAAATGTCGAGCAACAACAAATTCTCATATTTAAGCCTGACCTGTTGGTCCAAAATTCAATGGAATTGGTGGTTGCTCTCAGTAAAATGTCGAGCAACAACAAATTCTCATATTTAAGCTTGACCTGTTGGTCCAAAATTCAATGGAATTGGTGGTTGCTCGTAATCCTTGATTTCACCATGAGCTTTTTCAAATCGTTTAACATTGTCACCCAAAGCTTTTAATAAACGTTTTGCATGTTGTGGTGTCAAAATAATACGAGATTTGACTTTACTCTTTGGCGTTCCAGGCATTATACTCACAAAGTCAACAACAAATTCTGAAACAGAATGATTAATTATTGCCAAATTAGAATAAGTCCCTTCAGCAACTTTTTCATCTAATTCTATATTTATTTGTCCTTTTTTAGGGTTTTCCTTTTTGTCTGACATATTTAATGTTTTTATATCGCGGCAGTATATATAACTACTTAGCGGTAATATAATTATTTTTATATTCTATTTTACGGTAAGACCAAAATTGTCTCAGTGCTTTTCTTCAAAATAAAAAGCCTTCTCGTTTGTCACTTGAAGGCTTTTTATGTTATGCTAATTTATAAAATTAAATTAATTAAAATTCATTTCTTCTTTAGCTTTCATCATTTCGTTAAACTCTTCTTTAGAACCTACAATAATATTATCGTATTCTCTCACACCAGTACCAGCTGGTATTCTATGACCTACAATAACGTTTTCCTTAAGTCCTTCTAGCGTATCAACCTTACCGTTAACAGCTGCTTCATTAAGTACTTTAGTAGTTTCCTGGAAAGAAGCTGCAGATATAAACGATTTTGTTTGTAATGACGCTCTAGTAATACCCTGTAAGATTGGAGTTGCTGTTGCCGGACTTGCATCTCTAGCAGTAACAACATTTTTATCTTCGCGTTTAAGTATAGAGTTTTCATCACGTAACTCACGTACAGTCACAATTTGACCAGATTTTAAATTTTCTGAATCACCTGCATCGTCAACCACTTTCATACCGAAAATTTTATCATTTTCTTCGATGAAATCTGATTTATGAACAAGTTGATTTTCTAAGAAAATTGTATCACCCGAATCAATGATTCTTACTTTACGCATCATTTGTCTTACAACTACTTCGAAGTGCTTATCATTAATCTTTACACCTTGTAAACGATATACTTCTTGAACTTCATTTACTAAATATTGCTGAACCGCAGATGGGCCTTTAATATTTAATATATCATTTGGTGTAATTGATCCGTCTGATAATGGCATACCAGCTTTTACATAATCATTTTCTTGAACTAGAATTTGATTAGATAGTTTCACTAGATATTTCTTAATCTCGCCTAATTTAGATTCGATAATAATTTCACGGTTACCGCGCTTAATTTTACCAAATGAAACTACACCATCTATCTCACTTACTACAGCTGGATTTGATGGGTTACGTGCCTCAAATAATTCTGTTACACGTGGAAGACCACCAGTAATATCACCAGCCTTAGCAGATTTACGAGGAATCTTAACTAAAATCTTTCCGATTTCAATTTTATCCCCATCATCAATCATTATATGCGCACCAACAGGTAAGTTATAAGAACGTATAGTTTCTC
>JABDKL010000196.1 GCA_013002225.1 Winogradskyella sp. | reverse complement strand
CATCTAAAGCGGTCGTCGGAAAATCCCAGTCTACACTTCCTTTTTGCGGTACGTATGCGACAAGTTTGCGTTGTTTTTGGTAGGACTTACCATAAATACTAACACTTCCAGCAATAGGATCCAATATCCCTAAAACCGCTTTTATAAGGGTAGACTTACCAGCACCGTTTGGACCAACTATGGCCATAAGGACGCCTTCAGGAATTTCTAGATCGATATCCCAAAGTACAGGTTTGTAGTTATAAGCTACAGTTAGATCGTCGACTTTTACGGCTATTTTTGTCATATTATTTTAAAGCACTAACTATGGTTTTAATATTATAGCGATACATGCCAATGTAAGTTCCTTCGACAGTACCGTCATTACCTAAGGCATCTGAATATAAGGTGCCTCCAATAGCAACATCGTGGCCTTTAGACTTTACAGCCTCTTGCAATGCTTCTATGGTTCGTCTTGGCACAGAGCTTTCAACAAAAATTGCTTTTATCTTATTTTCAATAATAAAAGCCGCCAATTTCTGAACATCTTGTACGCCTGCTTCTGTTGCGGTTGATAAGCCTTGCAGGCCTACAACCTTAAATTTATAGGCTTCTCCAAAATAATTAAAAGCATCGTGTGCGGTGACTAAAATCCGCTTTTCCTCTGGAAGGGATGCTACCACGCCTTTAACATCCTCTTGTAATTTATTAAGTTCTGCTAAATACTGCGCTTCATTCTGTTTATAAACTTCACTGTTTTCTGGGTCTTGTTCTGATAATACTTCGGTTACCTTATTGGCAAACTGTTTAAAGTAATTGATATCAAACCAAACATGTGGATCGTAGTTAGAAGCAAAATAGTCTGAACCGATCAACTTACTTTTATCAAGCTGATCTGCCAAAGCTATTGGTCGTTTTGTGGCGCTGCCCATTTTCTCGAACACCTCCACAAGTTTACCTTCCAGATGTAGTCCATTATAAAATATAATATCTGCATTTACCAGTTTGGTAACATCACCTTCGCTTGCTTTGTATAAATGCGGATCGACACCAGAACCCATTAGACCGTCCACATTAACGGCATCGCCACCAATATTTTTAACCAGGTCGGTGATCATGGTGGTGGTCGTTACTATATTCAGTTTACCATTGTCCTTAGTGTCATTCTTACAACTAAAGACAAGCGTAATTATCAATACTAAAATTAATTTTTTCATCGTTTAATTTTGCTTTTTTATTCAATAACTTAATCCCATTCCTAGTAATAGGTCCTGACCATCAGTAATACTTGTACCCGCATAAATGTCGAATTGTAAATCGTTACATGGCAAGTAAGTAAACCCAGCATCCCAATAGTGATTAGCCGAACTATCTTCTGGCAGATCTCCATATAGCTCGGCATAAAATCCAATTTTATCCGTTATGCTATAGCCATAAGCCAATGTGTAAATAGCGGCAGCTTCTGGCGAATCATCGCCCCATTGCGCACCAATGTTGTAGCCCAGACTGGACTTTTCGCTTAAGGTATGAGAAAGTGAAAATCTAAAATCTACACCAGTAGTTTCAGGTCGGAAATCTGTGGAGGCACTAAAAAGCGGAAACACATGTCCTATAAGTGCAATCTCTGGCATTCCATCTTTTTCTTCGGCTATATCAAGTTTTACGCCCAACAATAAAGGGGAAAGCCCGCTTGCAACATTATCTAATTTATTCCCGTTTACTTTGGTAACACCTTCTACAAAATTCCAGCCCAGACGGAATTCGAGATTATCCAAAATCCCATATCGGACTAACATGGTGTTATACGTATAGGCTTCTGACTTTATATTATTTTCTTCGAATGACTCATACAGGCCACCAGTTTCAAACTGAAGCACACCTTTACCTACTGTTGATGAGGCTTCGGTAGCATCGGGTCTGTCCTTAACAATGGCATCTGCCGTATCTGACTCTTGCGCGTAAGAGATAAATCCAAAAGCGCATATAAAAATGCCGGTTAATATGAGTTTGTTAGTTGGTTTCATTGACATAAATTAGGGTTGAAAAATCTTCGTTAAGTAAAATCGTATTATTGTCGACTGATATTTCAGTCATTTTATTTTTTTTGAATTGTTTAGACACGTTGACCTCATGGCCATACTTTAATTTATGTTGTGAACAGAATTCGAAAAATTCTTTATCGTCACTTGTAAGTCGAGAAATTATATAGGTCGTGCCTGCTGTGGCCTGTGATAACGGAATAGACGTATCTATAGTTGTTATTTCACCCTTCGAATTTGGGATCGGATCGCCATGCGGATCAAATTTAGGATGCCCCAAATACTCACTTATTTTGTTAGCTAATAGGTCGGAGGTTTGGTGCTCTAATAGTTCTGCTTCCTTATGTATGTCGTGTAAGGTCATATCGAACATTTTAAAAAGAAAGGCCTCCCAAAGCCTATGTTTTCGCACAATGTTCATGGCCATCTTTTGGCCTTTATTGGTGAGCTTTAGTTCCTGATACTTTTCGTAATGCAATAGATCTTTTAAGGCTAATTTTTTAGCCATATCCGTAGCTGCTGCACTGGAAATCCCTAATTTTTTAGCAATAATACCTGGTTTGGTATTGCGAGCATCATGCGAATTATTATTGTAAATAGCTTTTACAAAGTTTTCTATGGCAATTGACATTTTAAATAGCTTTAAAGAATATTTAAGTGCGCTTAAATAATGTTCAAATGTAACTAAAATATTTTAATTATCAAGAGGTGTAACACTTTAGTCTTTCGATCGTCTTTTAATAAAGTACCCTTATGAAATCTCTTTTGTTGATTGCTGCTATTATCGTATCTCATGTATGCTTCTCACAAGAAAAGCAAAAAGCGGTTAGTAAGGATTCCTTAGGCTTATCATTTACAATCAATACTATGACTAAAACCACTTGCCATGGCGTTGAGGTGTTTTTAAAGCGGGTTGTTGTAGATTCCCGCTGCCCAAAAGATGTGATGTGTGTAAGAGCAGGTGAAGCCAAAGTCATAGTCTCTGTTTTTAAGGACGGGAAACACCTGGAAGATAAACTGATCGAAGTCTATCCTTCGCG
>JABDKL010000165.1 GCA_013002225.1 Winogradskyella sp. | reverse complement strand
AAATTAATTCATTGACTCAAAAAAATCTTATTTTTATTAATAAAAATAAGAACCTATGAATAAAATTACTTTTTCGATGAATACGTTTTACAAATGCTTTTCGCTTTTTACCCTTATATGTGTGTCTGCAGGTGCATACGCTCAAGGAGAAAGCGAATTTCAACCGAGAACAATAAACCCTAGCCATCCGGCTTGTGTTTACTATGCTGGCGAATACACAGGCAGATCTTCAGTACCTGTTTCTAGTGATATTGCAAATAGAATGTCTAGAGGTGCAACCGCCTGCACAACTATTAATGTTAACTATAGTGGGTTTGATGCTTTTCCTGAAGCACAGGCCGCCTTTCAATATGCAGTAGACATTTGGGCTATGTCCATTGAGTCTCCGCAACAGATTACGGTTAGTGCATCATTTGCAGACCTATCACCTGGTACTTTGGGAAGTGCAGGAGCTAATGGATACACCACACTTAACCCGGCAACGGCTCCTGGAGCTATAGCAGATACATTTTATAATATTTCCTTAGCAGAAAAATTATCCAATAGTAATATTAACGGCACATTTGGCATTGAAATTTTAGCACAATTTAATAATGACACCAGCGAAATTCCTTGGTATTTTGGGACTGACGCTAACCCACCATCAGGTCAATTCGATTTTGTATCTGTGGTTTTACACGAGCTGGGTCATGGCTTAGGTTTTGCAGGCTTTGGCTCTGTAGACACACAGTCTGGTATCGGTGACATTAGAGATAGCGGTAGTGGTTTTGCCAGTATTTATGATACATTTATAGAAAATGGAACCGCTAATCCTATACTTTCATTTCCAGATCCGTCTACAGAATTAGGTTCTGAACTTACAGGTAATAATTTGTTTTGTGTCGGCCCAATTGCAACTGGACAAAACGGAAATATAGCACCAAGAATTTTTGCACCAAATAGCTGGAATCAAGGCTCTAGCTATAGTCATTGGAATGAAAGTACGTTCTTGGCAGGAGATATTAATTCGCTCATGACACCTCAGATTGGCCCAGGTGAAGCCAATCATAATCCAGGACCAATTACACTTGGATTCTTTGAGGATATGGGCTGGTCTATTTGCGGAGGTACATTAACGGTCGAGGATGTTAGTTTGGCTAATGTGGTCGTTGGACCTAACCCATTTAAATCTTCAATTTCCGTACAATTAAGCAATGCCTATGCCGATGAATACCAACTGGATATCATTGATATTAATGGACGTATTATTACTAGTGAAACACAAGAAGCTAAAGCTGGGGAACTAACAATTTCCAACTTAGATAATTTAACTGAAGCTTTGTATTTCTTAAAAATAACAAATACCACTAACGGACAAAGCATCACTAAAAAAGTAGTAAAGATTTAATTAGATTTACATACAAACATAAAAGCAGCCAATCGGCTGCTTTTTTATTTACGGTAAATGATTTAAAACTAATGAGGCTAAGAATTTACATCCTCATTTTTCTACTAACAGCACCTGCTATTTCCCTAGCATTAAGAGTTCCGTGCAAACAACCTCTGTTGTATAGCGTTTCATACCATCCTTATCTTCCCAGGATCTGGTGGTGAGTTTACCTTCAACAGCTACTTCTTTACCTTTTGTGATATACTTCTCTACAATTTGAGCCGTTTTGCCCCAGGCTATAATATTATGCCATTGCGTATCAGTAATCTTTTCTCCCTGAGCATTTTTATAGCTCTCGTTTGTTGCGATTGAAAATTTTGCGAGGGTTTTGCCAGATTCTAAATTAATAATTTCCGGATCGTTCCCTAAGTTACCAATCAACTGTACTTTGTTTCTTAATGTGTTCATGTGTTCTAAATTTTAATGTTTAACAGTTAATACTATCGAGACACTTTGTTTCGACACCACAAATATCTGACGCTAACAAAACTTTATCCGGTAATTACATATTTAAACTCGTTTGTAAACGTTTGTAGTCGTTTAAATTCATTTAAGCACCTGCTATACAAAGCATCACATAATTTCTTAAAAACACTGATATGAAGTTTTAATGTAGTGCCAATTTCGAATTCTGAATACAATCTCCCAAATCATTCCGATTATTACAGGACCGCAAAATTTATTTTTATTACTATATTGTAACATAATATACAGCAGCATGCAACGACAATGTCCAGAATGTGGAGATAAACTAATTGGAAGAATAGACAAAAAATTCTGCAGTGATGGGTGTAGAAATGCTTACAATAATCGTATTAATAAAGATTCGAAGAACCTTATACGAAACACGAATAACAGGCTACGAAAAAATTATAGAATTCTTGAAGGCTTAAATCCGGATAAAAAAACAAAAACATCCCGAGCAAAACTTATCGAAAGAGGATTTGATTTTAATTATTTCACAAGTATCTATACGACCAAAGCTGGCACCATCTATTATTTTGTTTATGATCAGGGTTACCTGCCCTTGGATAATGATTATTATGCCTTAGTAAAGCGCGACGATTAAGAACTGCTTTTTGTAGTGCTATTCCAGTTCTCTCCTTTTAGATTTAAGGCTGCTTTTAAAATATCCTTCTGGCTAATTTGCCCAACTAATTTTCCGTTTTCTACAATTGGAAATCGTCTTCTTTTAGATTGAAGGAACTTATTTGCAGCATCAAAAACATCCATATTACCATCAATCGTCTCAACGTCTTTTACCATACGTTTTTCGACGTTATCATGTTCTAAGGGCATGTTATAATACCGACTTTCGCTCAATTGTTTTAAACAGTCACCCTCAGAAATAATACCTACCAATTCGTGACGCTCATTTACAACGGGTCCACCTGAAATTTTATACTTAATTAAGGCTTCAACAACTTCTTGTATCGACTGGTCGGCGTTAAAGGTAATGAGTTGAGTTGTCATATAATCTTTAACCTTTAATGCAGCTGGTGCATTAGCATTTTTCTGCTGCTTTCGCGCCCCTTGAAAACTCTTAATTCCCATAACCTTTTATTTTGAGTGAATTTTAAAGTTAGTTAAAATTACTGATTTTGCAAAACATTAAATTTCGCAGCTAAGTATCTGTATCTTTGCACTTGATAAAATCTTATTCGTATTTGAAACCTAATATTAGCATTATAGGATGTGGTTGGTTAGGCTTACCATTAGCAGCGTATTTAGTCAAAAAAGGGTACAATATCAAAGGTTCTACAACCTCTAAACAGAAGCTTG
>JABDKL010000158.1 GCA_013002225.1 Winogradskyella sp. | reverse complement strand
GATCATATCCAAAAAGCGAAAAGAATTTTGAAATATTTGGAAAAATAAAAATAACAAAAGCACAACTGAGTGTATAGCTTATTACGTCTTAAAATCCTAATTAAATACCTCTAGCTCGTTGACTTTTGCTAAATTAGTAGTTAAACCATGCGACTACTTCTAGCCGAGACCGTTATAGTTCATTATAACCAACCACTGACCAATGATTAAATTTTTCAGGAGAATCAGACAAAACTTGCTTTCAAAAGGAAAGACTGGAAAGTATTTAAAGTATGCCTTTGGCGAGATCATCCTAGTAATGATTGGTATTCTTTTAGCATTACAAGTCAATAACTGGAACAACAATCGCATTGAGCAAAACGAAGAAAAAGAGGTAATTGCCAAACTACATACAGATTTTAAAGAAAATAAAAAGGTGTTGAAAGATTATCTGATTGAAGTTAATAACCAGATGAATGCGCAAATAACTCTAATGAATTTAGTCGGAGCTTCTAAAGAAGACCTTTATAAACATAATTTAGATAGCATATTTTATATTTCTTTCGGATCTAGTGAGATGGCTTTTGCTGATAATACCATTAAAAATATTATGCAAAGTGGAAAGTTAAACATTTTGAAAAATGAAAAAATTACAGATTTACTTTATAAATGGAATGCCTTATCTGAAATTAGAAAAATGCGTATAACAAAATTAGATAATTGGGCAAATGATAAGCTTATACCCTATTTAATAGATAAAATATCCTTTAAACAAATGGATATGGAAAGTGACTATCCTTGGGCTGGACGTTCTAAAGTAAAACCAGATTATTATCCTTTATTTCAAGAGGTAGCCTTCGAAAATTATTTGGACAATAATATTTGGTATTATCAACAAGTCAAAGAACGCTGTCTAGAAACAGACAAACTCATAGATGAAATTATTGAAGCTACTAAACCAAACTCAAAATAAAAAATAAGGAATGCACAATGCCTGCACAGCTCATTACCTCTGAATACGCTACTCGGACATTATGGCATAATTTGCTATATTGTTTCCTTATTCGTTTCAACGTATTTCAATAGACACTAAAAAACCCAAAAATTAAAAATGAAAAACGTATTTGCCGTCCTGCTCTTTAGCGTTATACTTTTACAAGGTTGTTCACCAAAAATTAAAACCAACTTATTAAACAATTCATTAACACCAATAGAAGCTCAAGCGGACATTGTGGTTATAGAACAGGAGGATGAGGTTCCTAATAGTTCAGAATTTGTTGGTGATATA
Organism: Winogradskyella sp.; assembly: GCA_013002225.1. Taxonomy (GTDB): domain Bacteria; phylum Bacteroidota; class Bacteroidia; order Flavobacteriales; family Flavobacteriaceae; genus Winogradskyella. Next base: position 1,105 of record JABDKL010000158.1, on the reverse strand, counting down.
AAAATAGGCGATACCGGATTTTCTACAGATTGTGGCTATACCAAGGTTATAGATGACGCCAAACTTACCGCAAGACAATCGGGTGCAAATCTCATTCATCTCACTGAGGTTAAGAAACCCAATTTTGGGAGTACCTGCTACAGGATTAAAGCCAAACTCTACAGAAATTTAGACACAAAAGTCATAGCCGAATTTGCAAGAAAAAAAGAACTCAAAAACAGATCAAGATTACCAGCTGATGCAGATTATGCCGTTGTATATTTTTATCGTCCAAAAAGTTTTACGGGTTCGCTTATCGGTTATAAAGTAAGAATGAATACAGACACTGTAATAGGTCGTGTACGAAATGGCGAAAAGTTTGAATATAAAATAACCGACTTTGGTAAGTATGAGTTTTGGGCCAAAACCGAATCTAAAACCTCTGTTATCCTTGATGTTGAACCAGGACAAGAATACTTTATACGATGTGGTATAAACTTAGGCGTTGCAGTAGGCAAACCCGAAATGTATGTGGTTGAAAATGGATTAGGCATTTCTGAATATGAGGCTCTTGAGGTAAAGAAATAAGATCAATTATACGCAACATTTAGTATGAAACATAACAAATCGCGACGCGACTTTATAAAAACAGGAGTTACTTTTGGTTTAGGCTTGCCCATTTTATTATCTAACCTATACAGTTGTGATTCTAAACCAAAAGACAACACATCCTCTAGCACGAAGCCCAAGTCGCTGGACATTCTTATTCTTGGTGGCACTAGTTTTTTAGGACTCCATCAGGTGGCTTATGCTTTAGATAGAGGGCATAAGGTCTCTATTTTTACTAGAGGCAAAACAAAACCATCATTGTTTAAAGATAAATTTAATCAAGTAGAACAGCTTATTGGAGACAGAAAGGATAATCTCACAGCTTTAGAAAACAGATCATGGGATGTGATTATTGACAACTCTGGCCGTAATGCAGAATGGACCAAGCAATCGGCCAAGTTATTAAAAGAAAATTGTGATCTCTACCTGTATACCTCTTCCACTGGTGTTTATTATCCGTATTTAGGAAGTGACATTAAAGAAGACACGGAACTCGTATTAAACATGCCTGAAGGTA
>JABDKL010000151.1 GCA_013002225.1 Winogradskyella sp. | reverse complement strand
CGAATTCCCAATGAAATTGCTAAAAAAGCAGAGCTGGTAGCCCTAAAAACCGCATCTGCTTTTGAGCATGTAGGCTTATTAGCGGTTGAAATGTTTCAAACTGAAAACGACGAAATTCTGGTAAATGAGGTAGCACCAAGACCTCACAATTCAGGACATTATAGCATTGAAGCCAGTTACACATCACAGTTTGAACAGCACATTAGATGTGTTTTAGGCCTACCATTGGGTAATACAAAGAGTAAGGTAGGTGGTGTTATGGTTAATCTTGTGGGTAAAGAAGACTATACAGGAAATGTAGTCTATAAAAATATTGAGGCTATTTTAGGCATGGATGGTGTGACACCTCATATTTATGGAAAGAAACAAACCAGACCATTTCGTAAAATGGGACATGTTACTATTGTAAATGAAGATTTAGGTATGGCAAGAACAATTGCCGAAAAAGTAAAACAAACTATTGAAGTAATTAGCGAATAAAATGAGTAAAGTCGGTGTAATAATGGGAAGCAAAAGCGATTTGCCAGTGATGCAAGACGCGATTGATATTTTGAAAGGATTTGATATAGAAGTAGAGGTAGACATTGTCTCTGCACATCGTACTCCTGATAAATTATATGATTACGCTAAAAATGCGCATACAAGAGGCATTAAAGTTATTGTTGCTGGCGCTGGTGGTGCTGCTCATTTACCAGGCATGGTCGCCTCATTATCACCCTTACCTATTATCGGTGTTCCAGTAAAAAGCAGCAATTCGATTGATGGATGGGATTCTGTATTATCTATATTGCAAATGCCAGGTGGTGTTCCTGTTGCCACAGTAGCTTTAAATGGTGCCAAAAACGCAGGAATCTTAGCCGCACAAATCTTAGGTAGTAACGACCAATGTATTTTAGATAAGATTATGGTATATAAAGAAGGTCTGAAAAGCAAGGTGATAGACTCTGCAAAAAATTTGAACTAAAATCTTAGTAATGTATCGTCTTCTTAACGATCGAAGGTTCAGTATTAAAATTATATTTCACAATATAGAAACCTTCAGCAAGATTAGGAATAAATACATGGTCCTTATAAGGCGCTTGAATTATATTTTTACCGTTAAAATCAAAAACTTCTACGGTAACTGGAGTTTCATTGGAAGCTATAAACGTTTCCAACACACCATCTCTAAGAGAAAATGTGATGTCTTTATCACTCAATGCATTTTCATCGACATCTAATACGTTGGATGATAAATAATGAATTATAAATCGTGTATTATTTTCTACAGGAGCATTATCTAAGCTAAAGTTGTAATTATTAATTCTTAAGTCTGTAAATGTATTTTCCTGAGTGTCTTCTAAAATAATATCGTGAGTTACAGGAATATATTCTTCCACAATAGCTATCTCATAGTTCCCAGGTTCTGAAGTCGTAAAACCAAGCGGTATAGCGATATTGTCATCTTCTTGTAAAACTGGACGTCCGTCAATTTCTAATTTAATTGAATTTTGTATTGTATATAAATCTAAAACAGGATTCTCTAAGAATATTCTGGAGTCAAATTCTGCCTCATAACCATGAGTAGCACCTTGCACAAACCCTATTAAAAGTGAGGAATAACCGTTCGCACCTCCTAATCGCAACCACGATCTGCCATCATATTGATTAACAGAAGGTCTGTAAAAATTGTCGTTTTCACCCACAACTCTTTGTGAATTATTAAATACCACATTCCCTGCTTGAGACGTATTTACAAACACACCTTGTCCTGGAGCTATATACTGGGAAACACCAGGCTCAGAAGGTCCTGTCCCATAATTATAGCTCTTATAGTCATCTACACTATTATCAACACCAACAGTAGACTGGTCCCAGAAATACATGGTCCCTTCGAGCACATCACTATTGTATTCATAAAACCTTAGCCAATCTATAGCACAAGAATAAGGATTACCCAATAGGTTATGATTTTGCGTTGCACTCTGGTAAAAAACCTGTTTAAACACATTTCCGTTGTTTAGCGCACCCGTGAATGATCTTGTGAGTACGCCACTAAAATCTTTTGACCTGATAAAATATCCCGAGCCGACACTCATTAAATCAGAGGAAGGCAAGAGGACGTAAACTCCAGGATCTTGTGAGGCATCATATTCGTATATATCTACACTATTCGTAAATATAGAACCAAACTGTGAATCTGCCTCAGCAAACGGTGTTGACCAGATAGAGAAATAATTAACAGGGTAATTTGGCGTGTCTCTTAAAAATTCTGTAAATCCTGCACCTTGCACTGGCTCACCCTCTCTTATACGCAAACCCCCATTATTCTGTATTGTAATTTCACCTTCATGCAATAGGTCGTAAGCGATATCTAGCACTCCACCATCTGCAATTGTAATTGAGCCTGGTTCGCTATTATGCAATTCTAACTCTAAATCACCAACAGTCACGTTAGAGGTAATCACAGGATAAAAATTTGCTTGTCTACTTATTAAAACGGGTTCTTGCTTATCATTATCTGGCACTAAGCCATTTTTCCAGTTAAGTGTGTTACTCCAATCCGTGTCAACAGTACCCTCCCATTCTAATGCATTTGATGCGTTTAAATTATCTACATTAGAAATGACATCGTCTCTTAGGTAGGTCATGGTATCACCATCTAAAGCTAAAATTAAATCGTCCGTATTAACGGTCATAATTAATTTAAACTTGTTGTCGTTAATCTCGGTTTGCGATCGTACATCATCCCAAACTCTAAATCCCCATACATAGCCATCAAAATAATACTCATTACCACCACCATCGTTTTCTTGGTTTCCAAATGTATATTGAGACTGTCCAGATGGTGTCCATATTGCAGTTGAAGCAGGCAAATACTGGGCATCACTCTTATACCCTAAAACGAGTTCTTTATGATTAGAGCTTCCTCCAATTTGATACCCTGCTTTTTCATCCTGCAATACACCATCCAGATACCATTTAAAATTAGTATTATCTGTGGCTCCAGTTGCACTCGTTGGGATTCCCATATTATCAAAAACTAGGGCTAAATGATACCAAGTATTGGCATTAATAAGTTTTCTGAAGTAGGTGCCTGGCCAAATATTCGTATAGTCATTCGTTTCAATATTATACGCACCAACAATTAAAAATCCGTTTTCAACATAACACATTATACCACGATCTCCGTCTGCCTCCATTAAAATAAATTGTCGAGCTACCACAGAACTTGCATTAAAATTTAATTCGTAAGTTCTACTATTTATAGTAGCTTCATTGATATTTGTCGTGTTAGGAATCTCAAAAACAGACTCTTGTACACTATCAATATAATAACCGTTATTAGGGGCTTGAGAAAAGCTTAGAAGTCCAAAAATTAGAACAAAAGAAAAATAGAACACTCTCATAATATAGGGCTTAAATAGTTGTTTACGAGGGTTTTTGATTATACAATATATGTGTTTTATGTCACAGTTACAAAAACGCGTAAGATTTGCCCTACATCACCATTAAGATTTGTTTGGGTCTAGAATTATCACTGGCCTAAAAAACGTTTCTCTAATGAAAAGAAAAAACTCCACTTTTTTTTAGAAACCGACCATAAAACTATAGCTTTGCGCATAACTAGATTAAGCCTTCTATACTTAATAAAGCAAACTTGTATTAAAAATAAAAAGCCTCAACTTTCGTTAAGGCTTTAAGCTATTAATCAATTCCTTTTAGTTATAAGTATTATAAGCTAAAAAGTTCCGCGAAGATACAAAAAACTAAGACAAAAGCAGTCATAATTTTTAGTTAAAAATCAGATTATCAATATATTAGTAAGAAAAATACCATAATATGTCAATTCTTAATTCTACTTTTAAAACATTATATAGTACTGCGCCTTTTGCTGCCATTACAACTGAAGATTTTCTACCTGCCTTTAAAAAAGCAATTGAAAACGCAAAGTCAGAAATTGGTGCTATAGTAAATAATGCGGATAAACCTTCGTTTGAAAATACAATCGAAGCTTTAGATTATTCTGGAGAAGAGCTGGACCGTATTTCTTCAATTTTCTTTAATTTAAACGCCGCAGAGACCAATGATGACATTCAAAAAATAGCACAGGAGGTGTCGCCGCTCTTATCAGAATTTAGCAATGATATAACCCTAAACAAGGATCTATTTAAGCGCGTAAAAACTGTCTATGATTCTAAATCTGAATTAGACTTAACTACCGAACAACACACCTTACTCGATAAAAAATACAAGAGCTTTTCGAGAAATGGCGCAAATCTGCCAGCTGCTAAAAAAGAGAAACTTCGTGCGATAGACAAAGAATTGAGTCAACTAAAATTAAAATTTGGAGAACATATATTAGCAGAAACCAATAAGTTTGAGATGCATCTTACCGATGAATCAGAGGTGTCTGGATTACCAGAAGGCGCAAAAGAAGCTGCTAAACAACTCGCGGAAAGTAAAAATAAAGAGGGCTGGCTTATTACATTAGATTATCCAAGTTATATACCTTTTATGACCTACGCCGATAATCGAAAACTTAGAGAAAAATTATCTAAAGCTTTTGGCAGCAAAGGTTTTAATAATGACGAATTAGATAACCAGGACATTGTACTTAAAATAGCTAATCTCCGTTTTGACCGCGCTCAACTTTTAGGCTATAAAACACATGCCCATTTTGTTCTGGAAGAACGTATGGCAGAAACGCCAGAAAAAGTAACTACTTTTTTAAATGAGTTATTAGCCAAAGCAAAGCCTGCAGCGAAAAAAGAATTTGAAGATCTAGAAAAGTTTGCAAAAGATCTTGATAACATAGATAAGTTACAAAAATGGGATTCTGCCTACTATGCCGAAAAATTAAAACAAAAGCGTTTTGATTTAGATGACGAAAAGCTGAAACCTTATTTTAAACTTGATAATGTTATCGATGGCGCATTTACTGTAGCCACAAAATTATTCGGTTTACAATTTGAAGAAATTGACACTATAGACAAATATCATCCCGATGTATTAACTTATAAAGTCACGGATACTGAGGGTAATTTGGTTGCTATCTTTTATGCCGATTTTTTCCCTCGAGAAGGCAAACGAAATGGCGCATGGATGACCTCCTACAAACCACAGATGATAAAAGACGGTGTTAATGAAAGACCACATGTATCTATAGTGTGCAATTTTACTAAACCAACAAAAAGCAAACCTTCCTTACTTACCTTTAATGAAGTAACTACCTTGTTTCATGAGTTTGGTCATGCCTTACATGGTATGCTCGCAAATACGACTTACCCAAGCTTATCTGGAACCAGTGTGTTTTGGGATTTTGTAGAATTACCGAGTCAGATTTTAGAAAATTGGTGTTACGAAGAAGAAACCTTAAAACTGTTTGCTACACATTATAATACAGGTGAGGTAATACCGATGGAACTCATCGAAAAAATAAAGGCCTCCTCAACGTTTCATGAAGGTATGCAGACTTTACGCCAAATCAGTTTTGGGTTATTAGATATGAGTTGGCATGGTATTAATCCAAAGAATGTTACTGATGTCAAAACCCATGAGTCAAAAGCGTTCAAAGGCACAAATCTGTTCCCTGATGTGCCTGAAAATTGTATGAGCACATCTTTCTCACATATATTTCAAGGTGGATATTCTTCAGGCTATTACAGCTATAAATGGGCAGAAGTTTTAGATGCTGATGCATTTGAATATTTTAAAGAAGAAGGTGTTTTTAGCAAAGTAGTTGCCGAAAAGTTTAAAACTTTTGTCCTGTCTCAAGGCGGCACAGATAATCCAATGACATTGTACAAAAAATTTAGAGGCAAAGAACCACAACCAGATGCGCTACTTAGACGTGCTGGTTTAATCGAAAAAAAATAAAAACAAATTGACCTTTAAGAACATCCTATAAATAAATTTTTTCAATTAAAAAATACCCTATTTTTGAGACTATAACCCTAAGTTAAATGGCCAAACATGTAATAGACCCTAACAACTGGATTAAATTATATGCCGATTACCTTTATAATTATACAATAACCCGTGTTAATGATAAGGTAATAGCCCAAGATCTTGTGTCCGAAACTTTTCTTGCTGGTTTAAAATCTATGGCCAATTTTAAAGGTGAAGCGAGCGAGCGCACCTGGTTAATTTCAATTTTAAAACGAAAAATAATAGATCATTACCGAAAAATTAATTCCATTAAAGGTAAGGCCGAAGTAAGAATGAGTTTCAACACAGGCAATGAAGACGAAGGCGATTGGATAGAAGAACGTGTGGCAGATCCATTTGATAAAACTGCAGAAGATACTCTAGAAAATTCGGAATTAGGAGATGCTATATATAACTGTATAGGCAAACTTCCTCAAAAACAGGCAGACGTTTTTAAGATGAAAACTATTTTGGGTTATGAAACAGAAACTATTTGTAATGAATTGAATATCACAGCGTCTAACCTATGGGTTATTATCCATAGGGCAAGAACTTCTTTAGCAGAATGTTTAGAAAAAAATTGGTTTTAAAAAATGAGTAAAATAAATTTTAATTGTAACGAAGCTAATCACGTTTGTGATAAAAATCAGTACAGGGAAGCTAGTTTATGGGAAAAGATTAAGCTTAACTTTCATTTAATTTACTGCCGAGCCTGCAGAAAATACTCAAGTCGAAACGTAAAATTAACCAAACTTATAAACTCCAAAAACGTTCATGCCTTAGATGAAGATTGTAAAAAACAATTACAGAGAACCATTAATAAAGAATTAGCTAAACAGCAATAAGACTGTAAGCCAAATTATTGGTAAGCTTTCTACCCAAAATGAGGTGTAATACTTGTGATTATTTTTTTTGGAAATAATTAAAAACAACAGGGTAATAAACGTAATTATTAACGTAGATAATACAGAAAGCGCCGTGACTTCATCCTTAAAATATTCCAATATAAAAAATAGCATTAGTATTAAAATACCAATGATCTTTGCACCTTTAATTCCTGTTGTCTGAGGAAGTGTTGCAAGTTTAAGACTGTCGTAATTAAGGTCGCGTATTTCAAAAGGAATCATTAAAACTATTACAAATAAAAAGCGTTGAAGCGCTGTTATGATAATATCTAAATTAATGATCTTTTCTTCATTAATAAGTGGAACTAATACAGTTGCTGCCATCCAAACTAATGCAATAACATACACTTTTATCCCACCAATCTGTCTTAAGTTTTGCTGTTTATCAACAATATAATTTTTGGGTATAAGGGGAATCGCATATAAAAAAGTAATTAATCCAAGTAACGAAACCATAAAAAGCGTAGATGTATTGAGCATAAGTGCAAAATAAATCATCATTAAGAATGCTATTAGGGAAAAAAACTGAATTATTTTTAGCCGTGTAGCTAAACGTCTATGATGAAATCTCGCTATCCCAAAATATTTTACAAAATTATACCCTGTTATGGAAGCAAAAAAAATGAAATATAAAACGTTTTCATCATAAGCCAAATTGTACTCCACAATCGTAACACAAGTTAAGGCGCATACGCTTAAAGCAACATGTATACTACTGTTTATATAAAATTCGAATACCTGTTTTAAAAGTTTCACAACACAAAAATAATCAATGTGTTAATAAACCCTGTTTTCGGTTAAAAACTTTAGTTTTAGTTAACATTAAAAGAAGGGTAAATGCGTATTTTTGCATAACTAAAAAATAGCCTAAAACGAATGGACACTACCTCTTTTGCACTTAGACATATTGGCCCAAGCCCAAAGGAACAAAAAGAAATGTTAAACACTATAGGTGTAACATCTATAGAACAATTAGTTTCTGAAACAATTCCTTCGGATATACGCCTTAAAAACGACTTAGATTTAGATGCTGCCATGAGCGAACAAGAGTATCTAAATCACATCTACAAATTGTCGCAACTGAATAAAGTTTACAAGTCTTACATCGGTTTAGGGTATCATCCTTCTAATATGCCAGCTGTTATTCAACGTAACATATTAGAAAATCCAGGATGGTATACTGCATATACACCATACCAAGCAGAGATTGCTCAAGGTAGATTAGAGGCACTTTTAAATTTTCAGACCATGATAATAGATCTAACTGGGATGGAAATTGCCAATGCCTCACTTTTAGATGAAAGTACTGCTGCAGCAGAAGCAATGAGTTTACTATTTGCAGTAAGAGATCGAAGCCAGAAAAAAGCAAAGGTTAACAAATTTTTTGTTTCTGACCTCGTATTGCCACAAACCGTGTCTCTTTTGGAAACCAGAGCCACACCAATTGGTATAGAACTGGTTATCGGTAATGAAGCCGATTTCAATTTATCTGAAGACTTTTTTGGCGCGCTGTTACAATATCCTGGTAAAAATGGTCAAATCACGGATATAAAAAGTTTTATTTCTAAAGCAAATGCATCCAACATTAAAGTTGCAGTAGCTGCAGATATTCTTAGCTTGGTCAAGCTCGAGGCTCCAGGTCAATTTGGTGCTGATGTTGTTGTTGGGACAACCCAACGTTTCGGGATCCCAATGGGCTATGGAGGACCACATGCTGCATATTTCGCGACAAAAGAAGCTTATAAACGTGACTTGCCTGGACGTATTATTGGTGTTACTAGAGATACAGATGGTAATAGAGCATTACGAATGGCACTGCAGACAAGAGAACAACATATTAAAAGAGATAGAGCAACCTCTAATATCTGTACTGCACAGGTATTACTGGCAGTTATGGCAGGGATGTATGCTGTTTATCACGGTCCGGAAGGCTTAAAATTTATAGCAGATAAAGTTAAAAATACGACATCTACATTAGCAAATGCCTTAGAGAAACTTGGTTTAGAACAAGCCAATTCTAATTATTTTGACACGTTAAGAATAAAAGCAGATCCTGTTAATGTTAAATATGAGGCTGAAAAGAAGGAAATTAACTTTTACTATCCAGATAACAATACGGTTACTATCTCCATTAATGAAACTACAACCATATCTGACTTAAATGAAATTATCTCAGTTTTTGAAACTGTAACAGGTAATAAAACTGATAAGATAACTGAAATTTCAGAAACTAAAACTATACCTGAAACACTACAAAGACAGTCTGAGTTTTTAACCTTCGATGTATTTAATTCTTATCATTCTGAAACCGAATTAATGCGTTACATAAAGCGCTTAGAACGTAAAGACTTAGCACTCAATCAATCTATGATCTCGCTTGGTTCGTGTACGATGAAACTAAATGCTGCTTCGGAAATGTTACCGCTCAGCTGGAGCAGTTGGGGCAATATGCATCCTTTTGCACCTGCTAATCAAGCTGCAGGATATAAGCTAATGTTAAACGCCTTAGAAAATCAATTAACTGAAATTACAGGGTTCGCGGCTACTTCGCTACAACCTAATTCAGGTGCACAAGGAGAATTTGCAGGTTTAATGGTTATTAAAGCCTACCATGAATCTCGTGGAGACCATCATAGAAATGTTTGTTTGATCCCGTCTTCCGCTCATGGTACTAATCCAGCAAGTGCTGTAATGGCAGGAATGAAAGTAGTGGTTACTAAGGCATCCGAAGATGGAAATATCGATGTTGATGATTTAAGAGAAAAAGCAGAATTACACAAAAATAATTTGTCTGCTTTAATGGTAACCTATCCCTCTACACATGGTGTATATGAGTCTGCCATTAAAGAAATTACAAAAATAATTCATGATAACGGCGGACAAGTATATATGGATGGTGCCAACATGAACGCTCAGGTGGGACTAACAAATCCTGGTAATATTGGTGCAGATGTTTGTCACCTAAATCTACATAAAACCTTTGCTATTCCACACGGAGGTGGAGGTCCTGGTGTAGGACCAATTTGTGTTGCCGAACAATTAGTCCCTTTTTTACCTGGAAACCCTATTGTAAAAACTGGTGGTCACCAATCTATCACAGCAATTTCTGCTGCTCCCTTTGGATCATCGCTCGCTTGTATCATTTCTTATGGCTAT
>JABDKL010000118.1 GCA_013002225.1 Winogradskyella sp. | reverse complement strand
ATGATATGGTAGACCCTAGAAAGCTTAATGCTACAGTAACTAACTATGTAAAGGCGATCATTAAGTCTCTGAAGGAACACCAGTTAATAGCCGATGATTAGATAATTAAGATTTTTTGTTCGTGTCTATTTTTACGTTTACATCGGGTATTTTAATTACTTCCAGTGTCGTTGATGCTAGTTTAATTTTACCGTTGCGCTTTTCTATTTCTGTCTGAATTCTATCGTTCAACAAATGTTTGGTCACTCTCCTCTTTTTGTAATCAACAATATATCTTAAGTTAAACTGAATCCAATTATCGGTTAGTGTTATAGCAAGTGTTGGATCTACTTCCGCATCTTCAATATAATATTTGTTTACGACTTCTTGCCATCGTGACTTTGAGTTCGCTGAATAATCTGAAAGTATTTCCGAAGCTATTTTAATAATAATTGATTTTGCTAAATCAATATCGGAGCCGTAGCGAATGGGTAAATTAAATTCATCCCAAATAAACGGAAAATCCTGAGAGTAATTATAAATAGGGCCTTTAAATACAAAGGCATTACTCAATTTTACGATGCGTCCACTATAATTATCGCTACTAACCCATTCACCTATTTCCATCATGGTGGTATAAATACTGTCCACATCTATGACATCTCCTTTAATCCCATTAATTTCTATACGGTCACCAGGTTTATAAACTTTTACCAGAAAAATATAGATGGAACCCGCAAGGCTTAAAATTAGTTCTTGCAGTGTAAATGCGAGTCCTGCTGTAAATAACCCGATGATTATAGTAAAATCCTTAATCGCACCAGAAAAATAGGTGATGGTCAAAAAAGTAAGCAGCACATACCCTAAAATTTCAATTCCTTTTTGACTTTTATAACGAATTTCTGTATTAGAAATTCGTTTTTTTAAATAACGTCGTATGAGTTGAAAGCACGATAGGACAACGATTAATAGCACAAGAAACTTAATAATATTCCAGAGCAATGGATTGGAATTTATCCATTTAGTTAGGTCCTCTATAATTGACATTTTCATTAAAGTGTTATAAATCCGTTGTTAATTAAGGATTAATTAAATGATTTTATGACTTAAAAAACTAAATTGTATTCAGAGCAATCGCAATCATAGTATGGAATGAACGCTCTCGGTCGTCTGCCGAAACACGTTCTTTAGTAACTAAAGAATCGGACACCGTTAATATAGAAAGGGCTTTAACATTAAATTTTGCAGCAATAGTATATAGACCTGCAGTTTCCATTTCTACACATAACACACCAAAATTTGCCCAGGTTTTATAACTCTCAAAATCATCTTCGTAAAATTCGTCAGCAGATAAAACATTTCCCGCTTTAATGGGAATATTATTATCTTTAGCGTAAAGTGCAGCTTTCATAAACAATTCAAAGTTGGCCGTTGGTGAATAATCGGCATTTATAAATCGAGAATTATTAATACCAGAGGTCGAAGACGCTGCCATGGCTATTACAATATCTCTGATTTTAACCTCTTTTTGATAGGATCCTGTTGAGCCAACCCTAATAAGATTTTGAACACCGTAATCGTTAATGAGTTCATGGCAATAGATTAATGCTGAAGGGATGCCCATGCCTGTACCTTGCACTGATACGCGTTTACCATTGTAAATACCTGTATAGCCTAACATGCCACGCACATCGTTATAACATTTTGGATGCTCCAGAAAAGCTTCGGCAATCCATTTGGCACGCATTGGGTCGCCAGGTAGTAAAACCGTTTCTGCAATCTCTCCTTTTTTTGCCTCGATGTGGGTGCTCATAAAATTAGTGTGAGTTTATAATGTTTATGATCTCATTTTTTTGAAGTACACCAGATTGTCTCCATACTTGTTTTCCATGTTTAAACAACAGCATGGTGGGTACACCTCGGACCTGATATTTTGTGGCTAAATTTTGGTTTTTATCCACATCAATTTTTACGATCTTTATCTGGTCGCCTAATACTTCCTTGACGTCCTCTAAAATTGGGGCCAATACTTTACATGGTCCACACCAATTGGCAAAGAAATCGACTAAGACTGGTGTGTCGGAATTTACAATGTCACTAAAATTACTTTTCATTTGTTATGTTATTATTTGTTTGACAAATTTGATAACAAAATTTAAGGTATTTTTTTTAATTCCATATCTAATTTCGCTAAGAGTATTAATTCAGACTTATTAATAGCGGAAAACGCATATGCAATTGTAGATGCTGTTTTTAAAATTAGCTTTTTAACTTCATTTGTAAATAAATCTTTTTGTTTGTCTTTATAACGAACAAAATCATTAAAACAAGTTGAAGCATTAGGTTCGCCATCCATAACCAGCCAATCAAAAACTACTTCAATATGGAGGGCAGCATCATTACCAAATGCATCTTCTAAAGGATCAATGTCAAGCCATTGCTCTTTGACTAACGTTTTTAATTTATGTATTTCAATAGGTCTTACTGTACCATCTACAGCAGCAATAGCGTAAAATAGCTTTCCTAAGTTTCTATAGAACTCCAAGGTCATTTTCTTTTCAGTTATCATATTTAAATAATTTAGGAATTGGGTAAATTTAGACGGATAAAGGCAGATATATAATGATATAAATCAGTTAATGCACATTTAGAGATACTCAGGCCTTTTATTCCCTAATTTAAATTGTAATAATTATATTAGTATACTTATATAACCAATCATAAATGTTTCAGCGCGATCAAGAAATTTTTAATATTCTTTTAGATTCAATTTCAGAAGGTGTTGTTGTTGTAGATCAACAACAAATCATAGTTGAAGTAAACAATGCTGCCGAGCTAATGTTCGGGTATAACGAAGACGAACTTTCAGGCAAGCCGTTAAATATATTAATACCCACTAATTATCATGCTAAACACAAGACGCATGTAAATAATTTTGTAAAGGAGAATCGACAACGCCGAATGGGACATGGTCGAGATATTTTTGGAGCAAAAAAAGATGGTAGCACCTTTCCTATTGAAGCGAGTTTAAACCCTTTTCGGATTTATGGTAATAATTATATAATGGCATTGGTCATTGACATAACCGAACGTAAAAAATTAGAGCAGGAAAAAACACATTTAGCTAAAATCGTTTTAGAGTCCCTCAATGAAGTTTATGTTTTCGACGCGAAAACCCTAAAGTTTATTAATGCCAATCACGGTGCACAAAAGAATATTGGCTATAGCTTAGATGAGTTAAATACCATGACACCCTTAGACATTAAGCCAAATTATACTGAGGCACAGTTTAGAAAAGAACTTGAGAAGTTAGAGGATAATCATATTGAAAAAATTGATTTCGAAACAGTACACAAAAGAAAATCTGGGAGTACCTATCCGGTTAGTGTGCATTTGCAACGTTCTCAATTAGGGGATAAAGAGGTCTATGTCGCAATAGTTATTGATATTACCGAACAAAAAAACTATACTAAAAAACTTGAAAAAACAGTTGAAGTAAGGACTGAGGAGTTGAAAACTGCCTTAGCAGCAGAAAAAGAACTTAATGATCTAAAAACGAAATTTCTCTCTATGGTGTCGCACGAATTTAAAACGCCATTAAGTGGTATTTTAACTTCTACTATGTTATTGAGCAAGTATAAACTTACGGAGCAACAAGATAAACGAGAAAAACATATAAAAACGATCACTGATAAAGTACAATATCTTAATACTATTTTGAATGATTTTCTATCTGTAGAAAAATTAGAAAAAGGTAAAATAAACTATAAATTTTCAACCTTTAAGCTCAGTAAAGTTTTAAATGAAGTTATTTATAATGCAAATATGATTTTAAAAGAGGGGCAGCAGATAAATTATCCAGAACATATCGATGATATTTCAATACATCAAGATGAAAAGATTGTGGAGCTAGCCTTATCTAATATTATTTATAATGCTATTAAATATTCCTCCGAGAATACTAGTATCAATATTGAAATTTCACAAAACGATGATACAACTATTTTTAAAGTAAAAGATAACGGTATAGGAATACCCAAAAATGATCAAAAAAATATATTTAATCGTTATTTTAGAGCTGAAAATGCTGTGCTCATGCAAGGCACAGGAATTGGTTTAAATATTGTTAAAGACCATCTAGAAAACTTAAATGGAAAAATATCTTTTAAAAGTAAAGAAAATGAAGGGTCAACTTTTGTAATAGAGCTTCCTAACAGCGCACATCAATGAAAACTGTATTATTAATAGAAGACGATACCACATTAAGGGAAAACACCGCCGAGTTGTTAGAGCTTTCTGGCTATAATGTATTAACAGCTGCTAACGGGCAAATAGGTCTGAACATGGCTAAGAACTATAAGCCAGATCTTATAGTTTGCGATATTATGATGCCCATACTCGATGGTTATGGTGTACTGAATGGCTTATCGACCGATAAGGGCACTAAGTTTATTCCTTTTATCTTTTTATCTGCAAAGACAGAACGCCAAGATATTAGAAAAGGCATGGATTTGGGGGCAGACGATTACATTTCCAAACCGTTTACAGAAGATGAAATTGTTAGTGCTATTGAAAGTAGAATTGCTAAAGCCGCCCTATTAAAAGAAGAGCGAGAATCAGATAAGAATGCGATTGAGTCCAATGAAGGTGAATTAAGAACTTTAAATGATTTAAAAAATTTCTTTGATGATAACGGTACAATTTTCAATTACACTAAAAATAATATTATTTATGAAGAAGGTCAAAACTCTAATTTTATCTATTTAATACTTAAAGGTGTTGTGAAATGTTACAAGTTTGATGAAAACGGTAAAGAACTAACTACAGCACTTTATAAAGAAGATGAGCTTTTTGGGTACACCTCTTTTACCCAGAATATTCCGTACAGAGAAACAGCAACGGCTATGAATGCTGTTGAACTGGTTGGGGTTTTAAAAACGGAATTAAGTGAAATACTAGATAATAACCATAAAGTGACCTTAGCATTCATTCAGTTATTAACGGAGGATCTCACTGGAGTAAAAGACCAATTATTGCAGATGGCTTATAGTTCTGTTCGACGTAAAACTGCTTCAACCATATTGAGGTTCGCCGAAAAAATTAATTCCAAACCAGAAGATCTTATTAAAATTTCACGTAGTGACCTGGCAAGTGTGGCAGGTATAGCAACCGAGACTCTGATTAGAACCATGTCCGATTTTAAAAAACAAGGACTCATAGAAATAGAAGGCAGAAATATTAAGGTAATAGACCTCAAAGGGCTTCAAGACATTAATTAGATGTCAATCATATTTTCTTATATGATGAATATCATATTTTAATTACCATCATCGCTTTAGATTTGTCTGTACTAAGATATATATACGATGAATATTTTATTACCAACCGATTTTTCAGATAATGCATGGAATGCCATATCGTATGCTATTGATTTTTTTAAAAAGGAAAGATGTAATTTTTATTTAATCCATGTGAGCAGAATGGATAACTTTATGGCAGGTGATAGTAGTTATTTACCAACAGCAGACCAAATAGATGATCTATACATAAAACCTGCAAAACGCAAATTAAGAACGGTTTTAAAAACCATAAGTGATAGACAACAGAATAATGAAAATCATAATTTTTATACCCTAACGGATTATGGTTTTTTTTTAGATTCTATTAGAAAACACGTTGAGGAAAAGAAAATTGATAGCATTGTAATGGGTACAAAAGGTGCATCTGGTCTCAAAGAATATATATTGGGTAGCAATACCGGAGATGTGATCACAAAAGTAAAATGTACAACACTTGTAGTGCCAGAATGTGCCAGATATAGTGAGCTTAAGGAAATCGCATTTCCTTCAGACTTTGATCTATCTTACGATATTCAAATTTTGCAGCCCTTGACCAATATTTTAAGAAGCTCAAAAAGTAGTTTAAGAATTGTACATATCCATAAAAAAGACACGTCTCTAAATCTTGAACAAAATAATAACAAAGATCTTCTCAATGACTATTTTGAGGATTTTAATCCTAGTTTACATTTTCTTACCAATAAAAAAGTCGAGGATGCTATACAGTGTTTTGTCGAAAGTAGAGCTATTGATATGATTGTTATGGTAGCAAAAAATCTAAATTATTTTAAGAACATTTTGTTTCATTCTAAAATCGAAAAAATAACATATCATACAGATATACCATTTTTGGTATTGCATGAATAAAAAATATAAACTATGGACAGTTCACTATTCTTAGCAAAATTTTGGGGTTGGTATCTTATTATTTTCTTTTTAATACTAAGTCTAAATCCTAAGCGAATTAAACAAATTTTTAATGATCTTAAAGACGAAAAATTCTTGATTATTTTTTCCTTTATAGCGATAATTGTTGGGCTGTTAAATGTATTGTTTCACAATATTTGGGTTGCAGATTACGCATTACTCGTTACGCTAATAGGTTGGACATCTTTGCTTTTGGGATTGGCACTGTTTATGTTTCCTAAAAAAACGGTAAAATGGCTAGAAATTATTAATGTAAAAATGGTACAGGTCATTTATACCTTATTGTTTTTTGTCGGCTTATTTTTATTAAACGAAGTTTATGGAATCGTGCCGTTTTAATACATCAATACGACTTTGTAACCTGATATATATCATATTTGTTAAGGTGATACCATATTATATTTGATAAGTTATTTGAATAATAACCATTATGATTTGTGCTATTAATCATTGAGAACATCCAACTGATCTAAGTTGGATGTTTCTTTTTGTTAGATCTTTTTAGGTGATATTTATCATAGGTTTTAGCCATTTAGCACGCTAACTTTATTTAGAATATTAAAAGCAAAAATTATGTTATCAATTCTGCTTCCGACCGATTTCTCAGAAAATTCTATGAATGCCATAAAGTATGCTCTTGAATTTTTTAAGTATCAAAAAACAACCTTTTACTTTATGCATGCCTACCAGAACGAGTTCTATGATCATGATGAACTTACATCCAGAGACGTGTATAAGAATGTATTAGACGATGTAAGACAAGCATCTCAAAAAAAATTAGAAAAATTGCTCAACCAGGTTAAAAAACTAGCGCCACACCCGAGATTTACCTATCACACTATATCCTCCTACAACACGCTTGTTGAAGAAGCCAACCTTATCGCAGATGCCAAAAACATAGATTTAATAGTAATGGGTACCAAAGGTAAATCTGACAATCATAAAATCGTATTTGGAAGCCAGACCTTTCAGGTCTTGAAATATGTGTCATGTCCAGTATTTGCAATTCCATCAAATTATAAAAACACACAACCAAAACGTATTTTATTTCCTACCAATTACATGAACCCGTATAAGCGCAGAGAATTAAAATTATTATCTCAACTCGCAAAACCGTATCGAAGTAGTATTGATATCTTGTATGTCTCTACCAGTGACAAGTTATCTATAAGGCAAGAAGATAATAAAGATTTTATTGCTGATGCCTTAAGTAATAATGAAGTTAATTTTTGTCGTAAAGACAGTAAAAAGATAGCAGAAACTATCAAATCCTATATAAGAGAAAATAATATTGATGTTATCACAATGGTAAACTCACAACATTCATTTTTGGAAGATCTTTTATTTCCTTCAAATATTGATATTGTTAGTCTTGGTCTAAATATTCCGTTGTTGGCCATGCAAAATACGACACGGGTTTAATGCATAATAATATGAAACAGATTCTATTGCCTACCGATTTTTCAGAGAATGCATTTAATGCCATTTCATTTGCAATAAAGCTTTTTAAAAATGAAGCATGTACATTTCATATGCTAAATGCTTATACACCTGTTATATATAATGTTGAATACGTACTAGGTTATCCTGCTCAATTTGGTCTTGGCGATGCAGTGAGAGCTACCGCTCAGAAGAACCTTAATAACGTACTAAATAAAATTGAGAAAAAATTTGAAATAAATCCTAAACATAAATTTGAGACCTATGCAAGATTCAATACTGTGGTATCTGGAATAAATGAGTTCATTGCCACACACGATATTGACCTTATCGTAATGGGGACCAAGGGAGCTACAGGTGCAAAAGAAGTGCTTTTTGGGTCTAATACGGTTCACGTCATTAAAGCGATAAAATGCCCAGTATTGGCTGTTCCTTCTGACTTTTTGTTTGAGACGCCGCACGAGATTCTATTTCCAACAGACCTTGAAGCCACTTGTAAGCATAGAGAACTAAAAATTCTTAAAACTATTCTAGAATTAAATCATGGTAGGTTAAATACAATGCATGTTTCATCCGGTCACGACCTTTCAGAACTACAAGAAAGTAATAAAGCCAAATTAGAGACTATGTTTAAAGATTATGCCTTTTTATTTCATAATGTGAGCAATATGGAATTGGTAGAGGCCATTAACTATTTTCAAATTAAACACAAAATAAATCTGTTAATAATGATTAATAACAAGCATTCCTTTTTTCATAATCTATTCTTTAAAAATACCATTAACCAAATGGGCTTTCATTTAAATGTCCCTTTCTTGGTCATTCCAACAATCTAATGCTGTTATATGATATAAGTCATTTTTTTAATTATTAATGAATACTAAATTTATTGCGAATTACCAGTTCAACACCTAAACTAAAAACACATGAAAAAAATAATTGTACCCATTGATTTTTCTAAACATTCAGAATATGCTTTAAAATATGCTGCAAATTTTGCAACTAAATTTAATGCCGAAATTTTAGCACTACACATGCTCGAACTTTCAAATGCAGTTATATCTAGAACGGATAGTGCCATGCATCAAGAAGCCATTTTCTTTATAAAACTAGCGGAAAATAAGTTTGAAACCTTCTTAGATAAAGAGTATCTAAGCGGTTTAAAGGTGACGCCAATAGTTAAACATTTTAAAGTATTTAGCGAGGTAAATGATGTCGCAATTGCACATAATGCCGATTTAGTTATAATGGGATCACATGGTGCCAGTGGCGTAAAAGAACTTTTTATTGGTTCTAATACGGAGAAAGTGGTAAGGCATTCAGATATTCCAGTGCTGGTGGTTAAACAAGAGTCTTCTAAATTAGACTTTAATAACGTAGTGTTCGCTTCAGATTTTTCTGCAAAGGCTGTAAGACCTTATCTTAATGCGTGTAACTTATTTAAACAATTAGATCTAAATATGCATATGGTATACGTCAATTTACCTGATGATAGCTTTAAAAGTACACCGGAAATTGAAAAATCATTAGAAGACTTCTTTATAAAGGCCGAAGGCCACAGCGATAAAATGAACAGTGTTAAATGTGTGAATGATTACACTATAGAAAACGGGATATTAAATTTTGCAAATGTAGTTGGTGCAGACCTCATTGCTGTTGCTACCCATGGAAGGAAAGGAATTGCACATTTTTTTGAAGGTAGTATTTCTGAAGACATTGCAAATCATTCGACTTTGCCAGTACTAACATTCAAAATTTAAATAGCATTTGCTCCTTAATTAAAGGTGTTATTTATATAGTATTTTAAAGAGAACTGAACAAATTCTGTTTTTAGTTCTCTTTATTATTTGCTTAATAATGATATAGTTCTAAATAATCCGATGCTGCGACATTTTAATTTAATACTGCTCTAACAGATAATTAATTAAATCTGTAGTAGTTACTATGCCAACCAATTTATCGCCATCTACCACAGGTAATGCATGAAATTCTTTTTTAGCCAACAATTCTGCCACTTCCTTAATGGTTGTATCTGAACTCACACTCACTAAATTTTTTGTCATGACCTGCTCAATGGTAAACATATTATAGACAACACTTTCTATATTTTGCTCATCCTCGTCTACAGCATCTGCAAAACTAATCCGGAGTAAATCTGTATAACTTAACATGCCAACTATTTTGTCGTTATTTACAACAGGAATATGTCTTATATGATGTTTCTTAAATAATAGTTCGGCCGTTTCTAATTCTTCTTTATGGCTCAATGTAATGACCTCTGTTGTCATTATTTTTGAAATAGGTGCTCTTTTTTTCATCGTTTATAGTTTATTAGTTGTCATGAAATTACCAAGGAAGTACAACACAGACTATGATATATATCATAGAAAAAAGAATAATCCCATATTAATTTAGGGCAATACTAAAGATTAAAAAATGGGCTCACAATCAGTAAAAGCAATTACAAATCAATCACAAAGAAAAAATTTCACAAAGCACTTACTCAATGATATTGAAGCATTAGACGAAATGATAAAAACTGATGCTTTCGAAAAAGGCATTCAGCGTGTTGGTGCCGAGCAAGAGTTATGTATCGTCGATAGATTTTTTCGCCCATCATTTAATGCGTTGAAAATTTTAGACCAAATTAACGATACGCATTTTACGACAGAATTGGGACTATTTAATATCGAAGCCAATTTAGATCCATTGAAACTCGAGGGAAAGTGCTTTTCGCAATTAGAAAATGATCTATACGAACTTATTGCAAAAGCTCAAAAAGCAGCAGAACTGGTAGACAAAAATAAAATTATCCTTACAGGGATATTACCCACTTTTAAACGTAGCGATCTTGTTTTTAAAAATATGACACCTTATCAGCGATACCAAACACTAAACGATGTGATAAAGAAGGTTAAAGGCAATGATTTTAGGCTAAAAATTAGAGGTATTGATGAATTAATTCTGGATCATGAATCCATCTTATTCGAAGCTTGTAACACGAGTTTTCAGGTGCATTTACAAGTAGATTTAAATGAAGTTATTGATAAGTATAATTGGTCGCAAGCCATTGCTGGTCCTGTGTTGTCATTAATGACTAACTCACCAATGTTATTAGGGAAAGAACTCTGGAGTGAAACACGGATTGCCTTATTTCAACAGAGCGTAGATATAAGAAACACAAGCCATTTATTACGCGAACAAAAGCCAAGGGTGTCCTTTGGAACCGATTGGGTGAAATCTTCAATTTTAGAACTTTTTACAGATGATATTACACGTTATGCGGCTTTAGTGACATCAGATTTTGATTCCGAATCTTTAGAAGAATTACAAAATGGTATAAAACCAGAACTAAAAGCACTCAATCTACATAACGGAACACTGTACAAATGGAACAGGCTTTGTTATGGAGTTGCTAAAAACATTGCGCATTTACGTATAGAGAACCGCTATATTCCTTCCGGACCAAGCATAAAAGACGAGATCGCCAACGCAGCATTCTGGATAGGTGTTATGCAAGGTATGCCAGAGGAGTACAAAAATATTTGGGAAAAGATGGCTTTTAAAGATGCTAGAGGTAATTTTATAAAAGCCGCTCGAACAGGTATGGACACTTATTTTAATTGGTTTGGCCAAGGAATTTCAGCGAAAGAACTTGGTATTAATATACTTCTACCTATGGCAGAAGAAGGGCTAAAAAAATCTCATATAGAAAAGTCGGATATTGATTATTACTTAGGGGTCATTAGGAAGCGTATTGAAAAGAATATTTCAGGCAGTAAATGGCACGTACGTAGTAGCAGAAAGCTAAAGGAGTTCATGTCTGCTGATGAAGCTAATATTTTACTAACTTATAGCTTACATAAATATCAAGCGGAAGATATTCCGGTTTATCAATGGGAACTCGCTAAACCTTTCGATAAGGGATTTACCCATTCGCAAAATCAGGTTTATAAAGTGATGACAACAGAAGTGTTTGTAGTGAATCAAAATGATCTGGTAGCACTCATTGAAAAAATAATGATATGGAAGAATATTCATCATTTGCCTATTGTCAATGACTCCAATGCTATAGTTGGTATTATATCTAGTACAACAATTGCCGAAGCAGATACCACTATAAATGACTTGACTGCTAGAGACATTATGAAAAAACAAATAAAAACAGGGTATCCAGAAATGCCTCTCGATGATGCCATTATGCTTATGGAAAAAGAAAAAATAGGCTGTTTGCCTATTTTAGATAATCATGTACTAGTTGGCATTCTCACAAATGAAGATCTCAAGAATATTGATAACAACTAGTGAAAAACTAAATCTATCACATGTTTTCTCCTATAAACCGAATTCTTTATAGTCAGACTCCTTTAGAAGCTAGGCATACTTTTATCTTTATTTGTGGTATCCACGGTAATGAAACTGCTGGGTACGATGGATTAAAACGGGTTATCAATTATATAAAGAAAAACCACATTGCTCTTAATTGTAATTTTTATGCCTTAACGGGAAATATTAATGCGCTAGAGCATAAGGTAAGATTTATAGATAGAGATTTAAACAGATTATGGACTCATGATCATATTAAGAAATTAACAGAAAAAAATACCATAAATTATAGTGAAGCCAAAGAACAATTAGAATTGTTACACTGTATAAAAACCATATTGGACTCGCATAACGGTACCTTTATCTTCGCCGACATACATACCACTTCCTCAACGACAGTTCCCTTCATAACCATAAGCGATTCGTTAAATAATAGAGCCATAGCCTCAAAATTTTCTTTACCGATTATTTTAGGTATTGAAGAGCATTTAGATGGACCTTTACTGACTTACATCAACGAATTTGGACATATCGCACTGGGTTTTGAAGCGGGAGAACATCACGCAGTCGCTTCAATTGATAATTGCGAGGCATTTGTATGGTCATTACTAAGTAAAATGAAAGGTGTTGATAAGCAGCACATACCAATTCATAAATTCAATAAACGACTTAGACCAAACAAAACACTTGCTAATTTTTATGAAATAAATTATAGATATGGGATTGAGGATTCGAATACATTTAATATGCATGCTGGCTTTTTAAATTTTGCTTTAATTACTAAAAACCAGGTATTGGCAACACATCGCGCTAAACCGGTAAAAGCTTCAAAAAAGGGTAGAATTTTTCTTCCGTTATATCAAAACCAAGGGGATGATGGTTTCTTTATTATTTCTAAAATATCTAATGTTTGGCTCCAAGTTTCATATGTTTTAAGAAAGTTAAGGCTTTCTTCATTGCTTATAATTTTGCCAGGAGTGAAGCAGGATCCAACAAAGAACTATGTGTTGGTTGTTAACCCCAAAACAGCAAAATTTCTTGTCATCAAATTATTTCACGTATTTGGGTATAGAAAAAGAATCACTATTGGTGATTTTTATTATTTCGTTCGAAGAGATAGAAAAATAATTCCCATGAAATAATCCTTTTAAATAAGTCTAAAGGCAATAACTGATAGATATCATTTTTTTTAATTTTTTAGGAGTCTAACTTTATAAGTAAATTAAAGTATTATGGAGCCAAAAAAAAATCCAAATATAGCTGTTGGTCGTAATTCCAGCCTATATTTTGCCATTGGGTTAAATGTAATGTTATTGACGACATGGTTGTTTCTAGAACACAAAACCTATGAAAGGTCAGAAATTAATATCGATGTGATTTCGATGTCAGATGATTTTGAAGAAGATATACCTATAACAAAAATTTTAAATATTCCACCACCTCCACCTCCGCCAACACCTGTAATACAAGAAGTGATAAGGGTTGTGGAAGATGAGGTCGAAATTGAAGAAACAATTATTGAAAGTACCGAAGCCGATATGGAACAGGTCATTGCAGATAGGACAATTTTTAACGTTGAAGAGGTTGAAGTGGAGGAAGTTGAGGAGGAGGTTGAAGTTCCCTTTGCAGTTGTTGAACAAGTTCCTACTTTTCCAGGTTGCTCTGGAAACAATGCCCAGTTAATGGCTTGTTTTAAGGAAAAAATGACAGAACATATAAGAAAGCATTTTAATTACCCGGAAGCAGCGTTAGAGAATAATTGGCAAGGAAAAGTATATGTTATGTTTTCTATAGATAATAAAGGAAATCTTCAAAGTGTTAAAACACGTGGGCCTTATAAAATTTTAGAAGAAGAAGCACAGCGTATAATTAGCCTAATACCAAAAATGATACCTGCAGAACAACGTGGTGTTCCGGTAAAAATTTCCTATAGTGTTCCCATATCATTTAAACTTTTAGATCAGTAATTACAGGTTGGTTTTATTTGCTTTAAATAGAAAAGAATTAACAGATACATTTATTTGTAACCATCTATTATATTTTACAACCTAGCACTTAATTACAATAGGTGATCTCAGTCTATTTCCAAATCCAGTTTATAGGTAATAAAGCATAGTTTATTTATACTATATGTTAAACGTCATTTAGGAATTATGGAATAAAATCAAGTAGAACGCGCCTGTTTATTTATAATTATTTAGGAAGAGGTTCTTAACAATGACAGCATGAAAATTTATCTTCATTTATTACTTCAATGATTATGTCTGCCTTATTAATACTTGGATATGATAATTATCATAGTTATAAGTGGTTCATTATTATACCTTTAGAATAAATCACAAAATAGCTTAATAATGAAAAAGAAGATTTTAATACCAACCGATTTTTCAGATAATGCCTGGGCGGCAGTAGTCTATACACTACACTTATATAAAGATGTTGAGTGTAAATTCTATTTTCTTCACTCTACAAAAATGTCTGCCTCTACGATGTCTAACCTTTCCAATAAGTTATTAAAGGTGATGACTAACAGTGCTTTAAAAGAATTAAATGACCTCAAGGCTATGGCAGAACACTCTAATTCTAATTCAAATCATGAATTTGAAATAACATTAAGTGTAGAAGATTTGTCAAATGCAATAGAGCGTGCAATAAGCAAATACAGTATAGACCTTATAATAATGGGTACAAAAGGGGCAAGTGGGAAAAGTCAATTTTTATTTGGTACTCACACGATTCGCGCCATAAAAAAAATTAAAAACTGTCCTATTTTCATAGTACCTGAAGAGTTCGATTTTTCAGAACCAAAACAAATTGCATTTCCTACGGATTTCAAACACTTTTTTGACGAAGAATTATTACCGCTAAAACAATTGGCAGAGCTCTATAATTCTAAGATCAGAGTTGTACATATAAGCGAGGAAGAGGAGTTAAGTGACGTTCAGAACTATAACTTAACGATGCTTCAGTCCTATTTAAAAGATCACGCTGTTAGTATACATTGGATGCCAAACTACGCTAAAAAGACTCAAGAAATCAATGATTTTATAGAAGAATTAGGCATCGATATTCTGGTAATGATCAATTACAAACATAGTCTTATCGAGAAAATTGTTAGAGAACCAGTTGTGAAAAAAATAGGATTTAACCCAGTAATTCCTGTATTGGTTGTTCCTTATTCCAGGTGATAAGAATCAATAAGCGCTTTTTTTTAATATAGATTTTTTAAGAAATAAACTAAACATATCCATCATGACACGCAAAATTCTAATCCCAACTGACTTTTCTAAAAATGCGACCAAAGCATTACGTTATGCTATTGAATTATATAAGAATGATGCTTGCGAATTTTATTTGCTTAATGTCTTCACAGCTGGAGGTAATATTATGGAAGACTTAATGAATATGGAACCAGGTACCGAGCTCTATGAAACAAGAAAGTTACAGTCTGAAAACGGATTGGCAAAAATTTCTGACATGATTGCAATGACTGTAGACCATAACCCCAAACACCATTTTGAAACCATTTCAGTCTTCAACAATCCTATTGAGGCTATTAAAAAAGTGGTAGATCAAAAAGATATTGAACTCATAGTTATGGGGACCAAAGGAGAAACGCATTCTAGAGGTTCAGTATTTGGTAGCACTGCTACCTATGTTATGGAAAAAGTACGGAATTGTCCTGTAATTGTTGTTCCGCTAAACGCTAAATCTATTATGCCAAAGGAAATAGTATTTCCGACAAACTATAAAACGAATTTTAAAAAAAGGGAGCTTTGGTATCTTACGGATATTGCAAAAAAATCTGATGCTACAATTATAGTACTTCATATTTCTGAAGAGGTTGAACTAAGTGAGGAGCAAGAAGAAAAGAAAGCCTTGTTGGAAGACATTTTAGAAGATACAAAGCACAAATCACATGTCTTGTCACAAAGCTCTGTTGAAACAGCAATTAACATTTTTATAGAGAGTAGAGATAGTGATATGGTGGCTTTCATAAATAAAAAGCATGCATTTTTTGGTAGTATTTTAACAGATCCTTTAGTAAAAAATATATCGTTTCATTCTCAAGTTCCTATTCTGGTTATGCACGATTTAAGAAATTAAATTATTGGATACAGATAATGCCCTTCCATGCAAATGAGGCTATCGGGTTCTAGTAGTACATTAAAACAGCAATATGGAAATTACCAATGTAGAGGTTATAAAATCCTCTGGTGAAAAAGTGAAATTTTCACTGGATAAATTGCGTTTATCTTTAAAACGAACAGGCGCAGATGACACCGTTGTTAATCAAATATTAGATTGTGTTAAAGATGAGCTCTATCAGGGGATTTCTACCAATGAAATTTATAATAGAGCCTTTGCTCTACTTAAAAAAAATAAAAGTCATTTCGCATCTAAATACAAACTGAAAAAAGCCATCTATGAGCTGGGACCTACTGGCTTTCCTTTTGAAAGATTTCTTAGCGCTATTTTAGATTATTCTGGTTTTAAGACCGAAGTAGGTTCTATTGTAAAAGGAAAGTGTGTATCTCACGAAGTCGACGTGATTGCTTGTAAAAACTCTGAATCTATTATTGTAGAATGTAAATTTCATAGTCAGCAAGGTCTTAAATGCAATGTTAAAATCCCATTGTATATCAATTCGAGATATTTAGACATTAATGGCAATTGGCATAATCTGAAAAAAAGAGATGCACCACTTAAAGCAGGTTGGGTAGTTACAAATACAAGATTTACAAAAGATGCATTGCAATATGGAAAATGTTGCGGACTATATTTATTGAGCTGGGATTATCCTTCAGATAATGGGTTAAAAGACAGAATTGACCGCTTGGGGTTATATCCAATAACAGTATCGACGTTACTTAGCAATAGAGAAAAACAGTTTTTACTTAGTAGATCTGTAGTGCTATGTAGGGATTTAATTAATGATAAATTTTATTTGGATCATCTTGGTGTTTCAGAAACAAGAAAAAAGAAGATCCTAAATGAAATTTCACAGCTATGTAATTAAATAAATACAAATGTGGAAAAATTTGCAAAGGTTTACTTTTTAGGTGCAGCAGGTGTCGTTACGGGTTCAAAATTTTTCATTGAAACCTCAGAAAAAAATATACTTATAGATTGCGGTATGTTTCAGGGCTTAAAAGCACTTAGAAATCTCAACTGGGTCGATTTGCCAATAAACGTTGCATCTATTGATGTTGTTCTGTTAACGCATGGTCACTTAGACCACGTAGGTTACTTACCACGATTATTAAAACAAGGATTCAAAGGGAAAATAAAAGCAACAGCACCAACCCTGGCCATAGCCGAAATTATCTTAAAGGACAGTGCAAAAATTCATGAAGAAGAGGCCCATAAAGCGAACAAGGAAAACTACACTAAACATAATCTGGCACTACCTTTTTATACCATTAAGGATGCTGAAAATACCATTAAACTATTTGAGGTTGAAAATGAAGGTACGTGGGTTAGACTTTCAGAACATATATCGTTCCGTTATCAATATATCGGGCATATTATAGGTGCTACGTTCATAGAATTAGACATTAACGAGAAACGGTTTGTATTCTCTGGAGATATCGGAAGAAAGAATGACTACCTACTTAAGGATCCAAAAAAACCAGAATGGGCAGACGTTTTATTTCTGGAAAGCACTTATGGCAACAAATTACATCCCGAAGAGCAGATAGAAGGGGTAATGACAGAAATAATTTTAGAGTCCATACATAAAAAAGGAAATCTCATCATTCCAAGCTTTGCTGTAGAGCGACTTCAAACACTAATGTATATGCTCTGGAGGTTGTATCAAAAAAACAGAATTCCAAACATTCCAATTTTTGTGGATAGTCCTATGGGAAATAACGTATTAGAAGTCTTTAAACGATTTCCTAAATGGCATAAACTAACCACGCAAGAATATAATGCCATGTGCAATCATGTAAATATCATTCAATCCTACAAAGAAACATGGGAAACCATTAATGATAAAAGGTCTAAAATTATAATTGCTGGAAGTGGGATGATTACAGGCGGTCGTGTGTTAACCTATCTGCAGCAACTCATTGATGAGCCTTCAACTACAGTGTTGTTAGTTGACTACCAGGCAGAAGGTACTCGAGGAAGACAATTACAAGAAGGTGCTCACGAGATTCGGTTTTTTGGAAAATATTATCCTGTAAAGGCGACCATAATGCGTGTTGAAAGCCTATCAGCCCATGCCGATCAGCAGGATATATTGGCTTGGGTCAGTGAAATTAAAAATATACCTGAAAATGTTTATCTCATTCATGGTGAACCAACAGCATTAGATGCTTTAAGCGTGAAACTAAAAGCGGATTACAATTGGAATGTGTCTGTCCCAAAACTGGCAGATATTGAAAAATTTATAATTTAAAATTACACTAATTAAGGGTGAAACTGATATATATCATTTCAACATTTGGTCTTGAATATTAAATTCGTTTAGGTAAAAAGTTTGCCAAAACCCAAAGTAATTAAAGTTTAAACTAATTAATTTATGCAGCATGTGGTTTGAGGGATGGCATTCTGCTTCTAAGAAATAAAAAAATAGGATCATGAAAGCAGTACAATTAAAATATACAAAATGGCTTGAGCCCGATGAGATGCATGAGGCTTCAAAAGAATGGTTGTCTGAATTAAATTTTGTGAAAGACGAGCATCT
Source organism: Winogradskyella sp. (assembly GCA_013002225.1). GTDB lineage: Bacteria > Bacteroidota > Bacteroidia > Flavobacteriales > Flavobacteriaceae > Winogradskyella. The sequence continues at coordinate 6,016 of JABDKL010000118.1, read as the reverse complement.
ATTTTTCGAAGATTTGGTAACTAAATTTACCTCTCAATTAATCGCTTTGGATGTATTCTCTGATACTAAAGAAATTATTGATGCGATCAATAGATCTCAAAAGCAAAATAATGCATTAATAGAGGCTGTAATGATACATGAAAATGAATTGCAAATAATGGTCGATGGTATTGATCAGTTAGATGAAGAAAAGGCCTATGTCAGGAAACACACAGATTTAATTATGGCGATTAACGAATTTTTAAAGGAATACAAGGGCTTGAAATCACAACTTTTTGATATTATAAAAAAGATCAAAAAAGAGGACAAGGACAGACACTTACTCGACAGAAAAAAAATATCATGAAAATAGTAGGTCTTGCATTGGTTATGCTCTTATTATCCAATTGTGCCTCAACCTCACTGACAAAAAATTGGAATAATCCAGACTACCCGAGCTTTTCGCCAAAGAACATCTTGGTTATTGGGGTAACTCCAGATCTAGAGGCTCGTAAGGCTTTTGAATTCCAGCTGATCAGAGCATTAAATGCCAGAAAAGTAAATGCCTTGCAGAGCCATGTTGTTTTCGAGAAATCGTTTCAGGATTCGAAGAAGACAGAAGCCGAAATTGAGGCACAAATTGATCAATTAGTCAATGCGGGCTATGATGCCATACTTATCTCGGTCGTAAAAGCCATAGAGAAAAATGTGTCTTTTAGCGGTAAATCTTCCAAGCTAGATTATAGATTACGTAAATTTATAGGGTATTACCTGGCCTATCAAGAGGCTTACCTCAATCAGCAATATTATGATAAATATAATGTGTACACTATAGAAACCTCATTATACAGTCTTAAAAAGGAGTCCTATAAATCTAGAGTTTGGTCCGCAACCTATGATTTGGTGGATGCTAACAATATTCAAAATTCAACCAAAGATTATGTGAAGGCGGTTGTAAAGACTTTGGAAAAAGAGGGTTTAATTGCTAGAAAATATATGGAGTAAAATTTGGTGTAATTTTATACACTATGCTGAGTGAAATACCAAGAGCGGAACTCGGATGGTATTACTGATCTTAGTGGTGGCAGAACTCGTAAAAAAGCGCTCTAAAAAATGTTCGGGTTGCACCAATAGTAGCATCAAATCTATTTGGTGCGTCTGTAGATAACAGTCTACAGCGTAGTTCATCGGTACGTTATTCACAACATGATATTTAGTATCTATAGTTTTAATATAGGCGTTTAGATGCTTTTGATCTTTATGTTCGTCCGTTGGGTTTTTGCTATCAGGATTAATCCGTAAGATGTGGATTTTTTGACTAAAATTAATGGCAAACTGTGCTGCTTTTTCAAATGCTTGGCCGCTTAAGGAATCTGCTGCATCTAAGGGAAAAAGAATGTCATTGGTAGTTCTAAAATTAAATCCTTCAGGAACTGCCAGAATAGGACAGTTTATTGTTCTAATTACATTTGTAGTATTACTGCCAAACACAACTTCTTTAGCGCCAGTAACGCCGTTAGTTCCCATAACCACTAGATCAATCGCTTTTTTTTCTATAGTTTGCTTTATAGAATCGGTAAAACCGTCATAATCAACAAGAGTTTCAAATACTAAGGTCTCCTTTTTAAATTTCCTTTTTATATCTATGACAATAGTATCCAGATCATCTTTACTGCCCTTAACTATTGAACTATATATACTTTCGTTTCCAGCAGCCATAAGATCGTCTGTGGCATATGATGCAGAACTCTTAACGTGAAGCAGGTAAAAAGCGCAACTAGTGTCTTTAAACAGCCTTATTGCATAGTGGATGGCATTTATAGAGGTTTTAGAAAAGTCGGTTAATAAAAGTATATTTTTCATAATTAGATACTTAATAGTAAGCTGTAAAATGTTGCTATTGGGTGCGTCAAATGGCCTGTCATGTTTATTGAATTTGATAAGAAAGATTGAGCGTTATTGAATTGTCTTAACTATAAAGTTAACAAAAACGCAGAAATTTTCCGTGTAAAAAACCTTTGCCCCTGGTGTATACAATTTTAATCCTGATAGGCGCCTGATGAATAGGTCAATTCATAACTGTGCGTGTAAATTTCAAACACGATACCAAAGGGATCTTCAACATATACCATTTTATAAGGCTTCTCGTTAGGATAATACTCCCGTATTGGCATGCGTTGCTTCCCGCCAGCAGCTACGATTTTTTGGGTTAGATCTTCTATATCGGGATCTTGCACGCAAAAGTGAAAAAGCCCAGTGTTAAAGGGGTTAAATTCAGGAGCGTCTTTAATGCCATGTGGAAATGAAAATAGTTCAATACCTATGCCATCGGAAGTAGACATATGAGCAATTTCAAATGTTTCCCAATCTTCTCCAAACACATCAATACACATTTGCCCAATGGCCGTATCTCTTTCTTTTTTCACCGTTGATGGTGGCATAATAATATACCAACCCATAATACTGTGATAAAAATCTACGGCTTTTTGGATGTCGGGTACTGTAATGCCAATATGGGAAAAGGATTTTGGATATTTTGTTGCTGTCATCTTAGAATGTATTTAGGTTTTGTAACCAACCTTTTTATAACATAAGGGTGGTTGAGCAACTAAGTTAATAAACAAATCACAGATAGAAGGATCTAGTGGAATTTAAATAAGTTGGCAGTGACCTAGCAATTTATTGTACACAGTGAAGCTTTAGACTTCGACAACATTGATAATCCGCTCTCTTTTTCTACAAAGATTTCGTTCAGTTCTGTGAGACTAGATCTCGATTTCAAGTTGTTGAAACTTCAGTAGAGCCAAAAAGCCCATGCAGATAGAATCTGTCATCAGAAATGCCTGGTTCTTTGAGTTTATTAGAAAGCTCCTTAATAGTCATTTTCAGAAAGTGTACCATGTGTTTGTGTGGTTTAGTTAAATCCTATGACTGGTCTTACTCAACATCTAAAGTTGCAATTGCCCATTCGTTTTGAGCGCCTGATCCTTCTTCTATCTTAACTACTACGTAGTATTTTGTGCCTGCTGAATTAAAAAAACCGAAATACCCTTGGGATTCATAAAAAGTTCCCCCTCCATTACCATCTGGAATCAGAAAATCTGGAAGTAGCGTAGTGCCTTGAAACGCCAAGTAATCTGTTTCGTAGATTCTGACTTCATTACTTGGTACTTCCTCCCAATTATTATCATTAAGAAATACAGCATATAGTTTTTGAGCAGCGCTACTAAAGTCTAACGTCATAATTTTTCCATCGCCAACCAATTCCCCATTATACGTCATATCATTGTTCGGATTTGAGGTCGAATTAAAAACTCTTCTGCTCTTAGCGAACAATCTGCTACCATCATCAGAAATCCAGATATTACCACTAAAAGGGAAGTCGCCATGATAAGGTGAGTCGTAAAGATATTGGGCAGTACCATTACCAATTTCATATTTTTCGAAATCAGAAGGCGATAGACCATTGTCTGCGCCATATATATAATTACCAGAAGGGTGTAATTTAACCTTTGTTTGCTCTCTTATGGAATTGCCATTATGCTGTGTTTCAACACCATTTGACAAATTAACACATCTTATTCTTTCCCATTGGTCTTCTTTCGGAAAAACATAAACATATGCATTTGGTGCAAGAATAATATCATAAGTGTTTGCTGTTACTGCATAATTATGCTCTAATATCATGGTAGATAAGTTTATATAAGAAAACCAACCGTTATGCCCAACGGCGGCATAATTACCGTCTAATCCGATTGAAACACACGTCGGTGGAAGATTTAGTGGCACTGACGCAATTGAATTATCGCTAGGATCAAATACTCTTAATTCATTTGGGTTTTCGGAAACCACAACAATGACATCATTGTTTCTATCATATTCTGCATCTATTACTGTACCATCTATTAACCACTTAGTTTCTACATAATTGTCGAATTGAATATTTAGTGTGGCTGACTGATCATAGTCGTTTAGAATAAATGTATCTAAATTAAAATTTTGTGTATCGAAGTCTGTTCTATCCAAAAACATGTTGACTTCAATAGAATCTCCAGCCGTTAAATTACCAGAACTTGGATTTAGATCAAGAAACGTATTAGAATTATTGTCCCAGCTCCAATTAAAATTGGTATCACCTTCATTTTTAATGTAAAAAGACCGATTATCTTCAAAATAACCATAGTCCAGAGTTGATGCCGATAAAGACATAATAGTTAATAGATTTTCATCTGTCTGAGGTTGATCTATAACGTTGTCAGAACTACATCCCGCAACCATAAGAAGGATTGATAGTGGAACATAAAAAAACTTGAGTTTTTTAGTTACTTTCATAGTGTTGAGGAGGTGTTTAGTTACGAATAGTGTGAATTTTAAGCACGCAATTTAATAATTATAAAACAAAATAAAAGTCCAAGAGGAATTTTGATAATGGCTATGATGGAACAAATACTTAAAGCAAGAATATTAATATGTTGTTGTAAGCCGGTTTTATTCAGTCGTTGTATTCGGTTTATGTTCAATTTTGAAGTTGCAAGAATTCGCAATAAAGCACATTTTATTGGCTTCTTCGTGTAATTTATTAGCATTTTCTATCATACTTTGCTCCGTAATTTTAACTTTTGGATTGAGTGTAACTTCGGTAAATTTTCCGCTTCCATTTTCGGTTACTTTCATAATTCCTGTAGCGTTATCCACATATTCAGTAACTATAATTTTATGTACTGAACATAAATGTAAGTACTAAAGCATATGACAAGAAGACAAGGATGATAAAAAAAGGTCTTCTGGATTGTATCTTTTTTTATCTCCTAAAAAAGAAGGGTCCGATGAACCATTAATAGCACTATATTTTCCGTCAGCTATGATTGTATGATTTCTGTTATATGACTTGTAATTTAGAGTTCCGTGTCCCTCATTTCCAGTCCATTCAACTTTTACTTCGTAATTGTGTTTTTTCATTCTGTTTATAAATTCTTATTGGTTTTTACAACGGCTATAAAAGGTTATGCATGTAATTTAGAAAATAAAAACTGAATTCAAAATACGCGAGGAGCAAAGCACACTAGTGTGGCAAATTTGATAAGTAGGCTTAATTTAAGAATTTGCCATAGCATTGGGTGGACTGTCATTTAATGACAACTTTGTTTCAAGATTAGCTTGATAAGGCTTGTTTTTTAACTCAGTTCTTTGTTGTAAGTACGTAACGATCGAGTGATCCAAAATAAAATAAATAAACAACTACCATTGCATCGGTTCAACCATACGTTGACCGTTGTACAGTAATAAGTGTAACAGTAGAAATTTTAAATATTATGTATAAAAAAAACCTTTACAAAATTAGAATAGGCAGTAGAAACTCTGACATTTTAGAGCGATTTACTACACTTGAAAAAGCTGAGCAAGTTTTACCAACTTACTTAAAATGCTTTAATAATGCGTATATCGAACATCCTAATAATATTTAATGTTTCGTTACACGTCCGCTCGATGCGGTATTACTGTACAACGCCCTGCTAAACGCAGTTCGGCCTTGAGAACGAAGATACAAAAAGTGGAAGATAATAAGCTTTAGTTTCGCGCGGCCACGCGGAACTAGAGTTTATTAGCCGTCTCGCTGAGCGAATTTTGTTTTTAAAATTTGATTAGTGAGGCACTTTATTGGATCGAGAGTTCGATGGGTCGCACCAAATTGCGTATAGGTACCGATGGTTCATGTTTTCCCTCGATGGGCAGCAAAAGCTGAATCATTCAAATATGCTTAGGCTCAATTTGGTTTAGCAGGGCGATGGAACACATATTCCAAAGGGGTGGGAACAGCTCTGCTGTGTAGCCACTTTGGTCAGCTTTTCGCTGAATGTGTTCCATCGAGTTTGTATAAGAATAGTAGGGTGGGGTAGTCTACTAATTTTTGGTTGCGAATAAAGATAATTAATTTGTAGGAAACGAAATTCTTTTAGCCACAGAACCCTATTATTTTTATACGTTGTTGTGCATAGTATTTTTTTATTCACTTTTCGGTACATAATAAAATCGAAAG
>JABDKL010000114.1 GCA_013002225.1 Winogradskyella sp. | reverse complement strand
AAGGTCGCGCTCTTACCAGTTTCTAAAGTACCATACATATCATTTATTCCCAGAATTTTTGCGGCATTACTAGTTATTAACTGCAGCGCCTGTTCTTTAGATAAACCATAGGCAACAGTTGTACCAGCGTAAAAAGGTAGATTTCGAGAGTTCATACGTTCCATTTGTCCACTTGGTTCTAAAGCGACCAATACGCCTGCATCTACAAGTTTTTTAGCTTGTTTAAATGTATAGTCGTAATCATCATCCTCAAGCTCTGGTCTCGTATGCACACGTTGTAGAAATACAGAAACATTGTTTGCTTTTAAAAAATCAGCAACTTTAGCAGCCTGATAACCTCCAACAATGGTGATTTTAGTTAATCCATGAGATTTTGCGAAATTTACGGCATCAGTTATAGCTTTTTCATCATCTGCATTAATATATAAATGCTTGGTACCATCAAATAAACCGGCTAATCCTTCGAATGGTAGGTGTCGCTCGCTTTTGTCTCCTTTGAGGTAGCTTTTAGATTCATTAAAATAATCATCTAGTCCTTTTACTTGCTCAGCATAATCTTTATTTGGTTTTAATCCTGGATCTTCATCAAGCCACCAGCGTCCTCTGCTAAATGTATTTGGCCAGTTTATATGAATACCGTTATCCATTTTAATTGCAGCATCTTCCCAGTTCCAGGCATCATATTGTACTACAGAAGATGTCCCTGTAATGCGGCCTCCACGTGGAACTACCTGGCCTAGCAACACACCATTTGGTCGCATTGATTCTACAATTTTTGATTCAGCATTGTAAGCAATAATACTTCTTATATGAGGATTGTAGGTTCCCATCTCAGATAGATCATTAGATGCTTTTACCGCATCGACCTCTACTAGACCGAGGGTACCATTAGATACAATAAACCCAGGATATACATGTTTGCCCTTAGCATCTATAACTTCTGCATCGCCCAAATCTATTTTAGACGTAGAAAGATCAGCAACTGTTTTTAGTTTGCCGTCCTCCATAACTATAATGCTATTTTTAATCACCTCACCAGTACCAAGATGGGCTACAGCTCCCACTATAGCAATGGTATTAGTTTGTTCTGGGGCAGGTGTCTGTTGCGCAAAACTTAACGTGATACACAACAAAAATATTAGGCTATTTACTTTGTTTAATAATTTCATTTTACTTTAATTTTTGTTGTGTTAATCTATTGAATCACAATGAAGTAATTCTTTTTCTTTTTTCTTAACCGGTTGCGTTTTTAAACCTTTATTTTTTTCTTGAAGCATAAGGTTTGTTAATTTACTCTTTTCGTCTTGTATGGCCTGACGCATTTGCTTGTCTTTTTCCAAATCAAAATATGTAGCTCCCTCAATTATAGTTTTTTCGGCTTTAGCATATATGGATAAAGGATGATCTGACCAAAGCACGACATCGGCATCTTTACCGACTTTTAAACTACCTACACGATCATCGAGATGTAAAAGTTTAGCAGGGTTTAATGTTACAAATTTTAAAGCTTCTTCCTCACTTACATCGCCATACTTTACAGATTTTGCGGCTTCTTGATTTAAGCGACGAGACATCTCTGCATCATCACTATTAATTGCAACTGTCACACCTGCATTGTGCATAATCGCTGCGTTATACGGAATGGCATCGTTGACTTCATATTTATAGGCCCACCAGTCACTAAAGGTAGAGCCACCGACACCATGTACTTTCATTTTATCAGCTACTTTATAACCTTCAAGAATGTGTGTGAAGGTATTGATGTTAAAATCGAATTTTTCAGCAACCTTCATTAACATATTAATTTCACTCTGCACATAAGAATGACAAGAAATAAAACGCTCTTTATTTAAAATTTCTGCCAGAACTTCCATTTCTGCATCTTTGCGGTAAGGCTCACCACTTTTTTTAGCTTCATCATAGGCTTTTGCTCTACTGAAATAGTCCATAAATACCTGTTCAACACCCATTCGTGATTGCGGAAAACGTTCATTACTGCTTGAGCGCGATTGTTTTACATTTTCTCCTAGAGCAAATTTTATAAACTTTGGAGAATTCTTATAAATTAAATCGTCGGCAGATTCACCCCATTTTAACTTAATGATTGCTGAGCGCCCACCTATAGGATTTGCAGAACCATGAAGAATTTGTATTGAAGTTACGCCTCCAGCTAAATTGCGATAGATGTCAATATCTTCATCATCGATTACATCTTCGATAGTAACTTCTGCAGAGGAGTTTTGCCCTCCTTCATTAATGGATGCCGCAGCGATATGAGAGTGCTCATCTATAATACCAGGAGTTAAATGTTTGCCTGTTGCGTCTATGACTTTAGCATTCCCTCCAGATAAGTTTTTTCCAATTTTTGAAATTTTACCATCTTTAATTAAGACATCTGTATTTTCTAAGACACCTTCATTTTCATTCGTCCAAACCGTAGCATTCTTAAATAGAAGGTTTTCTGATTTTGGTTTTTCAGCATAACCATAAGCCAGATTAGGGTAAGTCACAGGACTCATGTAGCTATCATTATCTTCACCATCATTATTTTTCTTGTCTATTTCGGTATTATCGTTTTCTTCCGTTTTACTTGCGTAGAATGTCGATTCGCTGCCATCTGGTAAAATAGCTTTACCATTTAGACTATTGCCACTTACAGTATTTGCCATAATTCTAACAAACTCTGTTGTGGTACTATCTGCTGTTTTAAAGGTAAGATTAACCCAGTCATCTGTATAATTGATCTTGGTACCTAAATTTTTATCATTACTAATTACTGTGGCATTAGGTTTACCAGTACTTTCTATAATGGTTAACTTATAATCATTACCAGCTAATTTAAAGTTATAATTACCATCAATGTCATTTACGTCCATATTGTTTATAACATGAGGCGTACCTTGGACCCAGTTTTCAAACAGTTTAGTTTTTTTATCGAAAATATCTCCATCTGTAATAAGGAAATTAGCATAGCGTCCAGCTTTTAAAGTTCCAAGTTCATTCGATTTTCCTAATAAAGCAGCAGGGACTGTTGTGAGAGCCTCTAACGCTTTTTGTTTAGATAAACCACTTTCAATGGCTTTTATTAGATTTGAAGAAAATGATTTTTTTGATTTTAAACCATGCGTAGTTAATGCAAAATCAATCCCATTTTCTGCTAATAGTCTAGGATTATGTGGTTCCTGATTCCAAGCTCGCATATCGCTCAACGAAAGCGTAGAAGCTAATAAAGCATTGTCTACATCGTAAGCTAATTGAAAATCTAAGGGAAGGATAAGTGTTGCATTAGTAGCTTTAACTTCGTTGAGACGTTCATATTCGTCGCCGCCGCCAAGGATGGTATACTGAATGTTAAAGGCATCACCAACTTTATCTGCTCGCATCAAATTAGCTCTGTTTCCGGCTTCAAAAATTTGTAATAGATTTTTATTTCTATTAAGTGCTTCTAAAGACAAATCTTTAGTATCGATATTTCCTGCTGCATACCATTTTGCATCATTATACATCTGACGCAATAAGGCCATGCTACCCATAATCGAAGAAGGATAAGATTGTCTAGATCTTACGCTTTTACCAAAGGATAAATGCTGTGAGATCTCTCCATCGATAATACGCTTAGCATTATCAGCATTATTATTTAATGCAATTAATGCACCTGTTCCTCTCACAATACCATCTGGCATATGTGTATTAACAACGCCAAAGCCTAGTTTGTGCATTTCTGAAGCTTTTTTGGCATCATATTTAAAGCTTGCCATTACATCTTGTTCTGGCATTACATGATCGTTCCAGTAAAAACCACTTCTGCTTGCCCCATATCGAGGACCATCTCCACCACGTTTAGGTTTTGAAACCCCAAAGGAGGTATACAAATCTATAAACGAAGGATAGATTGATTTACCAGAAAGATTAATAGTTGTTGTATTTTTAGGTATATCCAATGACTTTCCGACACTAACAACTTTACCCTCTTTTATAAGCAGCGTTGCATTTTCTAGAATTTCGGTCGGTGTGACATGAATGGTAGCATTTGTGAATGCCGTGTAGTTTGAATTATTTGCCGCTACACCAGTGTTACTAGGAAAATAGTCTTGCGCAAACAACGAAAAACTGCACATAATTATGAGCAGTCGTAGATGTGTTTTAATCATAAAAATGGTTAGTTAAATTGATTTCTAAAGATAATAATTAATGTATTAAGGAGAGTTTATTAATATTATTTTAACGTTTTGATACAGGGTAGAAAACCATTTTAAACGGCTATAGTTTATGGACGTCGTAATAATTTACAAAAAGAGCAACTACATAACTATACGTTTTCATACCTGCAGATTGATTGTTAGCTTTTAAAAAGCTGTCAAACGTTTTTTCAAAATACGGTTCAAAAGGATTTTTATAGCCAAGCCAAAAATTTTGAACTTCCTGGTAATTTTTAATTATACCAGGATTTACTGTATCAAGTATGGTATAATAAGCTTCCTGGTCTTGGTTATATATTTCAGCTAAACAATAACGTAATGCAAATGTATACCCTGCATATTTAAAATAAATATCGTCGTTATGAATGGCAGCCAAAGAACCAATAAAATTAGCCTCATTTTCTGCCGCATACCCTAACTGATGAGCCGCTTCATGGCAGGAAGTTGTAGGATATTTATAGGTAGGCAACAGTGATGCAACTTGTCCTTCATTGGTAAATGGGTTTAGGTAACCAGAAAATCCCATGTAGATCAGAGGTGTGCTGTAAACCGATTTTTTGATACTTTTTGGATAGTATTTTAAATGTGGATATTTTTGAGATAACCGATTGAAGCCATCTTCAATTTTATTGAATATATCTGTTTTAGAATATGGTATAGTCACTTTTAACGTATCATCATCTACAATCTTATTATGTATAGCATTGGACCTATTAATTAGTTGTTTTGTGAATGATATTAGGGCTTCTGTTGTGTAATCTGCTTTTATATGAAGTGATTTATGCAAGGGTTGTCTATAGTAATTGAAAGCCCAAAGTATATGAAAAGCAAGATAAGCAACAGAAAGTGCTGCTCCGATATCTAAAAACCAGTTTATAGTATCATTAATAATACGTTTTCTATTAATTATTAACCATCGTAAGGCGTAAATAGTTGCTAATGTGTAAAGTATGTCTCCCATTGAAAATGGTATCCAGCCAAAAGCAAATCGCATAAATCTAGAGATGTAAACATAGATGCCATTACTGTAATAATATTCTACAAATTCCGGATAACGTTTTAATAACGACAGGAGTAAAATTTGGACTCCAAGAAAAATAGTTAACTCTCGTTTTATATTAATGCGCATATTTCAAAAATAGAAAAAACCCATAAGTCTTTTGTATTTTTGTGAACATTAAAAAAAAGACATATGAGTTCAGAAATAAGAGCCTTAGAGCCAAAACAACTTTGGAATAAATTTGCAGATTTAAATGCTGTTCCGCGACCATCAAAAAAGGAAGGACGTGTTATAAAATTTATGAAAGACTTTGGTAATAAATTAGGATTAGAAACTAGTGAAGATGAGGTAGGAAACGTTATAATCCGGAAGCCTGCTACAAAGGGAATGGAAGACCGAAAATCCATTGTAATGCAATCGCATTTAGATATGGTACACCAAAAAAATAACGATACCGATTTTGATTTTGAAACACAAGGTATCGAAATGTATGTGGAGGGGGATTGGGTTAAAGCAAATGGTACTACGCTGGGTGCTGATAATGGTCTTGGCGTAGCAACAATAATGGCAATTCTAGAGAGTGATTCTATAGCACATCCTGCCCTTGAAGCCTTGTTTACTATAGATGAAGAAACGGGTATGACGGGTGCAATGGGTTTAAAAGGAGGATTACTTAAAGGCGAAATACTTTTAAACTTAGATACAGAAGAAGATGATGAAATTGGCGTAGGCTGTGCAGGAGGCGTAGATATTACTGCAACTCGTGAGTACACTGAAGAAGAAACTCCTGAATTTAAAGTCGGTTATAAGATTGCTGTTAAAGGTCTACAAGGCGGGCATTCTGGAATGCAAATCCATGAGGGTCTGGGCAATGCTAATAAAATTATGAACCGTTTACTATTTGATGGTTTTGAAAATTTCGGATTGCGAATTTCTGAAATTGATGGCGGTAGTTTACGAAATGCCATACCAAGAGAGAGTAACGCGATTGTTGCAATTGATGCTGCAAATGAATCTACTTTTCAAAAGGATTTAATGGAAATGGCAGAAACTGTCAAAACTGAGTTTAAAACTCTGGAGCCAGATTTAGAAATTATAGTTTCTAAAACAGATACACCAAAAAACATTATGGATTTGGGTGTACAGGAAGGCATTACCAGAGCGCTTTACGCAGCCTGTAACGGGGTCTATAGAATGAGCCCTGATATTAAAGATCTGGTAGAAACCTCTAATAATATTGCAAGAGTAATTATTAAGGAAGGTAATATTAAGATTGGCTGTTTAACCCGCAGTTCTGTAGAGAGCTCTAAATTAGATTTAGCAAATACATTGAGGGCTACTTTTGAGTTAACGGGATGCGAAGTTGAATTTTCTGGTGCTTATCCAGGTTGGGCTCCAAATATGGATTCGGATATTTTAAAAGTGATGGTACCAATTTATGAGCGTTTAAATAATGGAGAAAAACCTCATGTAGCTGCTTGCCACGCAGGATTAGAATGTGGTATCTTAGGACAAAATTATCCTGAAATGGATATGATTAGTTTTGGACCTAATATTAAGGGAGCGCATTCTCCTGATGAACGTGCTCAAATTTCGTCTGCACAGAAATACTGGGAATTTGTTTTAGAAATATTAAAAAATATACCTAAGAAATAGTTGCATTAAACTTTTAGTAAAATAAAAAAGACAGCTCATCGAGCTGTCTTTTTTTATCTATGTGTAATATATTATTATTTTATACTTACCAGTTCAATATCAAAAACAAGGTTTGTATTTGGTGGTATCACTGGAGGATTCCCATTTTCTCCATACCCTAAATAATAGGGAATAAAAACTCTTGCTTTATCTCCGATTTTCATGTTTAACATAGCTTCTCTAAAACCAGCCACTAAGGTCGCAGTTTGGTTATATGGCATATCAAAGGGTGAGTAACCACCAGCTTGGTCTTGTCTCTCGTCATATTTACCATTCTTCTCTGCTACAGATTTCCAGGTGGTCCAGAAAAGTGTGCCATCCTCAAAATAACCAGCAGTATCAATATTTACGCGGTCGGATGATTTTGGTTTTGTACCATTACCTTCCTCAGTAAAAATCATAGCCATACCTGTTGGCGATTCAATACGACGGCCTTTTAAATTTTCATTGTTTTTTAGCCATTCTTGTCGAGCTATTTCTGCTTTTTCTTTTGCTATTTTCTGAGCTTCTTCAGCTTTTTTCTGAGCTTCAATTTTATCTTTTTCTATCTGCTCTTTTAATTTTGGTAGCTCTTCTGAAAAAACTTTAGCACCATCAAATTTTTTAGCAGCGCCTCCTTTTCTAATAATATTTATTTTGTTAATTACAACATCTTCAACAGGTTTGCTGCCTGCACCTACAGGTACATCTGATATGGCATTTTGTACCTCAATGCCTTTTACGATCTGCCCAAATACAGTATGGCAACCGACTCTTGGGTTATTACAATCTTTCAAGTTACCATCTTCACCATAGCCATCTAACCAAGGTGTTGGTTTTTCAGTAATAAAGAATTGAGAACCATTTGTAGCCATTGGTCCTACATTGGCCATGGATAAAACGCCGGGTTTATCATGTTTTAGATCTGGTCTAAATTCATCTTCAAACTTATAGCCAACATCACCACTTCCGGTTCCTGTTGGATCACCAGCTTGAATCATAAAATTATTCATCACACGATGAAAAGTAATGCCTTCATAAAAAGGCTTTCCTTTATATTCTTCTTTTACTAAAGGATGTGTGCCTTCTGCAAGAGCCACAAAATTAGCTACAGTTACAGGAACTTTGTCATAAAATAATTGTGCGACCATAGTGTCCTTAGTCGTTACTATTTCGGCATATAAGCCATCTTCTAATTCTGGGTATCTTTCTTGGCATGAAATGTTTACTAGTACCAGTAATACGATAAATGCTGTTAGCGATTTTTTAATCATTTTTTTTGGTTATTGAATTTAAGGTTACTTCACAAATTAAAGGAACGTTGGTTCCTATTTTATTATCATCTCCATAATAGCCAAAGGCTTTTTGAGATGGAAAAATGAAAGTTACTGTTTCAGAAGGTTTCATAAGTTTTAGTCCTTCTCTGAGTCCGGTAAATAATTCTTCCTTATCTATAACATAGGTTCGATTTTCGTTGGCGTAGATCTCAGTGCCCTCTATAGTTGAGGTTTCGTAATCGAAATCTACAACATCTCCAAATTGTGGCGTTATGGTATCACTGCTTACTTTGTTATTGTAATAATACCAAAAACCACTTTCTGAAGCGATGTAATCATTGTCTGGATTGCTTTGTATGAGCTTAGCAATAGATTTCTGTTCTAAAGCATTAAGTTTTTTATTTCGCTGAGCAGATTCTTTTAAGAATGAACCTGATTGAACAGATTCTGGCATACGTGCCTCTGGAGATTTGCAGCTAAAACACACCAATGCAATTAGAATAAGCGTGTATATTTTATTTCTCACCAGACTCTTACTTTTTTCAGTGAGTTGATAGTTTCTAGGTTTCATTATTGGGACAATTCGTGTTTATACTGTGGTAATATACTAATAAATTTGTCAATTGTAGATTGCAAATCCGTTTCGCTTCTACCACCTGCAGCATTGTTGTGACCACCACCATTAAAATGTGCTCTCGAAAATTCATTAACAGAAAAATCTCCCTTACTTCTAAATGAAATTTTAATTATTTCGTCTTGCTGACTTTCAATAAAAATTGCAGCGAATATGATTCCCTTAAGAGATAAGGCATAGTTAACGAACCCCTCGGTATCTCCTTTTTTAAAGTTAAAAGCGTCTAATTCTACTTGTGATAGACTTATATAGGCTGTTCTCAACTCTGGTATCACTTTTAAATTTTGTAGAGCTACGCCCAAAAGTTGCAAACGATTAATACTATTGGTATCGTATATATTGTTATGTATTTCAGAATTATTTGCACCTTTTTCTATTAAACAACCGATTACTTCGTGTGTTTTACTTGTGGTGCCCTTAAATCTAAAAGAGCCGGTATCGGTCATTATACCAACATAAAGACAAGTTGCAATAGTTTCGTCTATTTTGTCTTGATCGCCAAGCATATCGATGAAATTATAAATCATCTCACAGGTAGACGACATACTAACGTCAGAATACGTATAGGCAGCGTAGTCGTCTGGTTCTTGGTGATGATCTATCATCACTTTAACTGAATTAGAGTTTTCTAAAACAGGTGCTAGCTCATGACCAGCTCTATGAAACGCATTAAAATCTAAAGTAAATAATAAATCGGCTTTATCTATTAATAACTTGCATTCCTCTGTTTGGCTGTCGAATTTTAGAACAGACTGATCTCCTGGTAACCACTTTAAAAATTCAGGATAATCATTTGGAGTTATAACGACCACGTCATGGTTATACGTTTTTAAGTAATGCATTAGCGCTAACGTAGATCCCATTGCATCGCCATCTGGATTTCTGTGAGGGACAATAACTACGTTTTTTGGACTGCTTAAAAGCGACTTTATTTGAGGAATTTGAGCTTTAATCATAGTGGACGAAGATACAATTTTTTAATATTTGGAGGACTTGATTAATTAAAGAAATACATTACTTTTGCACCAAATTAAAAAAAAGATAAATGGCAACTAACAGAACGTTTACAATGTTAAAGCCAGATGCTGTTGAAAAAGGACACATTGGCGCAATATTAGAAAAAATTACAGCTTCAGGATTTAGAATCGTAGCTATGAAATTAACTCAAATGACTACAGAAGATGCTAAAGCATTTTACGCTGTTCATGCTGAGCGACCATTTTATGGCGAGCTGGTTGAATACATGACACGTGGACCAATTGTAGCAGCAATTTTAGAGAAAGATAACGCTGTTGAGGATTTTAGAACTTTAATCGGAGCAACTAATCCTGCAGATGCGGCAGAAGGTACCATCCGTAAATTGTACGCAGCTTCTATCGGCGAAAATGCAGTTCATGGAAGTGATAGTGATGAGAATGCAGCTATTGAAGGCGCTTTTCATTTTGCAGGTAGAGAGATGTTTTAAACGCTAACTTTACACATTAAAAAAAGCCATCTTTTAAACAAGGTGGCTTTTTTGTTAGATTCATAGCACTAAGCAGTTCTTAATATTTTATCCATTTTTCTACCTCTCGCTAGTTCGTCGACTAATTTATCTAAATAGCGGGTCTTTCGGGTAAGAGGATTTTCGAGCTCTTCGATACGATAGCCACAAATGACACCTTTTATAAATTTTGCATTTGGATTTAAGTTGGCAAGTTCAAAAAAGGTTTCAAAGGTTACTTTTTCATCAATTAATGATTGAATCTTTTTGTCATCAAAGCCGGTTAACCAGGTAATTACTTCGTGTAACTCCTCTTTTGTCCTACCTTTTTTTTCAACTTTTGTAACGTAGTGCGGATAAACTGAGGCAAATGTCATCTTAGCTATACGAGCGTTGTGTTCTGGTGTCGCTTTCATCGCTGGTGTATTTTAACGAATAAAATTAAATAATTCTGGAGATAATAGAAAACTAAACATAGAAATTGGGTCATCTTTTTTGTGGTAATTCCTAAAATTTAACGATTTAAAACATTCAAATAATTAATCCAAGGTCCTACACTATTTTTATATTGTTTTGCCATCACTCTAGAAATTTGAGCAATATGGCCTAAATCGTGAACCACCCAACTCGAAATGAGTTGTTGTAATGTTACAAGACCAAATTCTGGATGAAAGCCAGTGCTTTTTAAATTCGTTTCATTTATAGTTAAACTGTTTAAAATATCTAGGTTTTTCAATCTTAGTTTTTTAAATTCTAACAGCAACTCGTTAATTGATTTATCATTTTTAGTAGTCATTTGAGCAAATCTGTCGAATGGTTCAAATCGCTTGTTTTTATTATTACTTAGAATGATCTTAATTCTTACTATCCAGTCAGTTTGCTCACCATAAATTAAATGACCCATAATATCATAAGGACTCCAAGTGTCTTTGCCTTCATTATTATATAACCAATTTTGAGATAATCCACCCAAAAACTGTTCCAAAATAAAAGGGGTTGTTTTTAAAATTTCGGTGGATTGATGTATTTTAAATTCCATACAACTGATTTCTATATAGACGTAGTTTCTGTAATTATTTCACATTAAAGCCATAATTTTTTATGGAATAAATCCTATTGGTCATATTGTTGAAATAGGTATAAATGCGAATAGTAACGATGTACTAAGTTACTATAATTCGTATAAAACTAAAATTTTACAATTCGTCATCAAAAAATTACATTTCGGTAACATTCAATTTTAAACAAGAGATACTTAACTAATATTTGGAGAGAATTAATACTTTGAATTATGAATGTAATAGTAAAATTGGCAGTAATATTAATTATTAGTTGTATTAGCGCATCAAGCCAGGCACAAACCAACTTTGAGAATGGCATGTCCAAAGCTTTTGAGTTATGGCAGAATGGGAATATCGATACGGCAGAAAACTTATTTGAACGTATAGCAGTGGCAGAACCAAACGAATGGCTAGCAAATTACTACGTAGCTCAAATTAATAGTCTTAAAAGTTGGAACGAAAAGGATGAAAGCATTTTGAAGGCGCAATTAGACAAGGCACAAAATCATTTAGATATTGCTAATTCTAAGAGTAAAGCTAATGAAGAGCTTTTGGTAATGCAGGCACAGATCTTAACGAATTGGGTAGCTTTTGACGGCATGACTTACGGTATGAAATACAGTGCTAAAATCTCCGAATTATATGCTAAGGCTTTAGAATTAAATCCTAATAACCCAAGAGCAGCATTTTGCAAAGCAGACTGGGACATGGGAAGTGCACAGTATTTTGGAAAAGATACCTCACCTTATTGTGCAGCAATCGATGCATCAGTTAAACTTTTTGATACCTTTAAGCCTAAGAGTAAATTACATCCAAATTGGGGGAAAGAACGTGCACAACAAGTTGCAGCATCTTGCAATTAAAATAAAATAATAGAATTAAAAAATGACAAAGTCAGTTAAAAATATAGTAGTCACCTTTATTATTGGGTGTATAGTTTTTGTGGTAGGTAACTTTCTTTCTGGCGGCTTTAATTTTGATAGTACTAATGATTTTTTAATCAACTTTGGTCTGTATCAGCTGTACTCCTTTGTGTTAGGTTATTCTAACATGTTATTTTTTTACCACATCGAAAAACGCAGCTGGAAACGCGGTGACACCATAAAACGTATTTTAATAGGCATTTCAGGTACAATAGTGATTACACTGGTTGGTCTATTTTTTTTGAGAGCATTTACTCACATGGTCTACGGACAAACATTTGAAGAATTTTTAGCAACAGAGACCTGGAAGGGTTACTCTTTTGGTTTATGGATTACATTAACAATTGTTTCAATCTTCTATGTCATATATTTCTATAACAGATATCAGAAAAATAAAATAAAGGAACAAAAAGTTATTGCTGGTGCTGCAAGTGCAAAGTTTGATGCCCTTAAGAATCAATTAGACCCTCATTTTTTATTTAACAGTTTAAATGTTTTAACAAGTCTGATCGAAGAAAACCCTAAAAACGCACAGAAATTTACAACATCCTTATCTAAAGTGTATCGTTATGTATTAGAACAAAAAAACAAAGAACTAGTGACCGTAGATGAAGAGCTTAGTTTTGCAAAAACCTACATGTCTTTATTAAAAATGCGCTTTGAGGATAGTATTATTTTTGAAATACCCGAAAAAGCTTCTAATCCAGATACCAAAGTTGTGCCATTATCCTTACAGTTATTATTAGAAAATGCTGTGAAACACAATATGGTAACCAATAACAAACCTTTGCATATTAAAATTTATGAAGATGGAAATCACCTTGTTGTGATGAATAACCTTCAACCTAAACAAATAATAAAAAAGAGTAGTGGCGTTGGCCTAGAAAATATTAAGCAACGTTACAACCTGCTAACCGAAAGAAAAGTTTACATCAATCAACGAGAAAAGGATTTCGCAGTCGCAATTCCAATGCTCACAAAACAAGTGTCAATTATGAAATCAACCAGAAATTCGCAAGAACGTCTTAATGATGACTATGTAAGAGCACGCAAGCGTGTAGAAGAATTAAAAGGCTTTTACTACAGTTTAATTTCTTATGTTTTTGTTATTCCTTTTTTAATCTTTATATGGTATACTTATTCCAGACACACTATACAATGGTTTTGGTTTCCGATGTTTGGGTGGGGATTAAGTTTAGTCTTTCAGGCTTATCGTGTTTTTGTAGATGATGGAGCATTTGGTGCCAAATGGGAAAAGCGTAAGATAGAGGAATACATGAATAAAGAGGATCAAAAAAAACGTTGGAATTAAAAACTAGCTTATGGAAAAATTAGAGACGAATCTAAAATATATAAAGGCAAAAAATAAAGTAGAAAAAGTAAAACGCTTTTATACACACTTGGCAGTTTATATGGTAATTAATACTATTATAACTGCGGTTAAAGTAATGAACAATATTAATAATGGTGAAACGCTAGAAGAAGCAGTTTTCGATTTTGCAACAGTAGCGACATGGATAGTTTGGGGAATAGTATTGGCTATACATACTTTTTCTGTATACGGACTACCTTTAATTCTTGGCGATGACTGGGAAGAACGCAAAATAGAAAAGCTAATGAACGATGAGTTACGCAAAAACTAAATTATAGGAAAATGGAAAAATATAATATCGAGCCCTATGACGAACAGCAAAGCTCCAGGGACTATAGAGAAGAAGAAGCTTATTTAAGAGCTAAGAAGAAGGTTGATGCTATTGTTGGTTTTTACTGGCACTTAGCTGTTTACATCATTGTAAATTTATTTTTAATAATACTTATTGGAGTTAATGCTGGGTTTGGTGGTTTTGGACCTTATGCTACAGCCACATTTTGGGGCATTGGGTTGCTATTTCACTTTCTTGGAGTCTTCGGACCAAATTTCTTTTTTGGCAGAAACTGGGAGGATAAAAAGATTGAGGAGTTTATGGAAAAAGAGCGTCAACGTTGGGAGTAATTTTTTTAATAAGATAATAGATAAATAATAATGAAGGTTATAATAATAGAAGACGAGAAGCCATCGGCAAGACGGCTGCAACGCATGTTAAATACCTTAGGTATAGAGGCCGAAACAATGCTTCATTCGGTTGAAGAATCAATTGATTGGTTTAAAAATAATGATCATCCCGATCTTATTTTTTTAGATATTCAACTAAGTGATGGATTGTCTTTCGAAATCTTTGAAGCCATCGATATAAAGTCTGCAGTCATATTTACGACGGCTTATGATGAGTATGCATTGCAAGCCTTTAAACTTAATAGCATCGATTATTTGTTGAAGCCAATAGATGAAGATGAACTCAAAATTGCAGTAGAAAAGTATAATGGAAGAGTCTCCAAGCAACAGCCCGTATCCTTGGATTTTAATGATATAAAAAGGCTATTAATTAATCCTATTGAACGCGAATACAAAAAGCGTTTTTCAGTAAAGGTAGGTCAACATTTAAAACTCATTAATGTTGATGATATAGAATGCATATATAGCGAAAATAAAGGGACCTACGTGTATACAAAGGAAGGAAGAAATTACTTGTTAGATTCAACACTAGACCAACTAGAGGACGAACTTGAACCTCACATTTTTTATCGGATTAGTCGAAAGTTTTACATCAATATTAATGCCATTAAGGATATGGTGAGTTATACTAACTCCAGACTTCAAATTAAACTACAGCACTATAATGAGCAAGATGTAATAGTAGCCCGAGAACGTGTCAAAGATTTTAAAAACTGGCTAGGATAAGTCGTCTTCAATTCTATTATCATCAAAAGCAGAAGGTAACATATTAGGAATTAGCTTTGCGAATATTGGTAATAATATAGCACCTCCTGGTAGCATAAATATAGCTAAACTAGGAATTGTCTTTAAAAGATCTACTAATTGAGACTGCATTCTTTTTTGTTCTTCTTTGGTCAGGTCAGAGTGTGTAGATTTTGTAATTAGGGAAAGGAGTTCCTTGCTTTGTTTTAATTCTTTCAAAATCCGTTTGCTATTACGTCTTATGAGCTTATTTACAATCTGAGATGAGTTTTCGTAAAAGTTAGAGATTGGATTAGACTGCTGAAATAATAAAATTTCTTTTTTATGTTCCTTGTGAAACTGATCGACGTCCATAATTGACTTATGGATTTCCGATTTATCCAAATGAAGTCTTTTGGTCAAATTTCTTAAAAATCTAAACTCTGTCTTTTCAAGAATTTGGTCATCCCATACAGAAAGTGCCATGAGATCAATAAGATACTTTTTTTCATTAAAATTTATATTGTATTCAATACCATAAATAAGGTCTTCTACCTCCAGCTCGTCTTCATCAATGTATGATGTTGAGGTTTCGATAATTTCTATAATTTCTTTATCGTAATCTGTTATTTTACTTTTAGAATTAAGCGACTGATATAAAGTGCCTATAATAATACTTTCTAAATTTGCAGCATAGGTCTTTACGTCGACATTGTCCTTTAAAAAAGCATCAAAGGTTAATACATCCACAAATAAAAGTGAATTTGTTATGGACTTATTAAAATTCCGCGTGAGTAGATTATCATCGATTTGAATACGATCGTGTATTAATCGTTCCAACATTGAGCTTTCACTTTTACCAATAACTAATTTATCCCAAATAGATAAATCTGAAACTTCTAGATCTTTATAGAATTTCAGTAAGACTTTAATAAAATTGTTAGTTGATACCTCAGAACTTTCAAATTGGTATATGTGAAATAAAGCAGTAACCAAATTTAATTTGGCTAATTCATCTTCAGAATATTTATGAATTTTATCAATTCCACTATTGATGCCAACGTTAACACCGTAAATAAATCCATTTTTCTTTAAGTCCTTATAGAGAAGCGAATACTCTGCGTACAATACTTTATCTCTCAATAGTTGAAAGCTAAGTTTCTCAATCCAACCACTAGTCGATGGGTTCATAAAACAGTTTTATTTCGTACCTCAAAGTTAAATTATTATATAAATAATCCGACGTTTTTTTTCATTAACAAAACTTTAACAAAACCGCTATTGTAAAAATCTCGTAAGTAGAGCAGAGACAATAACAAATTAACAAAATCTCAAAATTATGAAAAAAACTAAATTTTTAATCGCAACGGCAATATTAGGTATTGCTACATTCGTTGCAATTGCAGCCGATCACATTGATGCTCCTGCAGTTGCTGGTGGTACAAGTGATATCACAGACATTTTTGCTTTCCAGGGCGCTAACACTTCTAACATTGCTTTAGTGGCAAATGTACAAGGTCTTATTGCTCCAGGTACGGCAACGCAAAACGCAGCATTTGATGAAAATGTATTAATTGAATTTAACATTGATACCAATGCAGATGCTTCGGCAGACCTAGTAATACAAGCAATCCCAAGAGATGGCAAAATGTATTTCTTCGGTCCAACCGCTTCGACTTCAAATGGCTTAAACAGTTCAATAGATACAAATGCATCTATACAAGGATCTGTAGATATTACACCTTACGGTCAGTCTGCAGTCGTTGCTTCTTCAGGAGGCCTACAGTACTTCGCTGGACCAAGAGATGATCCTTTCTTTTTCGATTTTACAGCTTATGGAGAAATTATAGCAGGTAATGCTACAAGTTTTAACAATCCTGGTACAGATACTTTTGCAGGAACAAATGTAATGTCTGTAGTAGTTGAGGTTCCTAAAGCTATGATTGGTGGATCTGGTGATGTAAACGTATGGGTTACAACAAAAAGAAAATAATACTAAAAATTTTAAAACAAAGAATTATGAAATTCAATAATATAAAACTATTTACTCTGGCATTATTAGTTGGTTTATCTGCTTACAACTGTAACAATGATGATGATGCTATAAATAACGACGCACAATTAGACTTTAGTGGGACATACTCGCAAGAAGATCAAATGGGAAGACCAGCAATTAACACAGTATTTGTAGATTCTGGAATGAAGGATGCTTTTAATACAACATTACCTTCAAACCAGGGTGCAGCATTTCAATCTTCATTCGAAGCTAAATTATTAGCATTAAATCCTGGTTATACAACTAACGCTTTAGGATTAGACGCTACAACCTTTACAACAGTACTAGCGACTGATGTGTTAACCGTAACCTTAGATGGTACGACAACATTTTTTGATGGTACAAATGTTTTAACAGGAAGAGCATTGGCAGACGATGTTATTTCAACAGAACTATTATTAATATTTGGTGGACCTTCAGGTGCTGACAACCCAGGCTTAACAGATGACAATGTAGATTCTAATGATAAGCAATTTTTATCTTCATTCCCATACTTGGCATCGCCATTCTAAGAGAAAGAACAATCACTGAAATGAGGTAACTAAGCCTCATTTCAGTTTTTATTAAATACAAAAACTCAAACATTATGTTACTAAAACAAATCCTTCCACTCGTTTTATTAGTATCAATTTTCAGCTGTAATTCTGAAAAAGTTACCAATAGCGAAGATTATAATCAATTTTTATCAACTACAATAGACCAGGAAGAGCTTTACGAAACAGCAAACTTTTGGACAAATAAACTTAATGCTAGTCTTAATCAGCATCCTTACATGGTGCAACGTGCTAGTGCTTACAATCAAATTTTTAGTCAGACAGGAAATATAGATTATCTTATTATGGCTGAACACGATCTTATAGAAGCAAACAAGCTTACAGATTATAAAGTCGCAGGTTATTTAAAAAGTTTAGCTTCTAATTACATTTCTCAACATAGATTTAAAGAAGCGATTGAATTACTTAAAAAAGCTGAAAAAAATGGAGAAAAACTAAATGGCACTAAGAAAATGCTATTTGATGTTCATTTAGAACTAGGGAATTATATACTTGCAGAATCCTACCTAAAGGAAATTAAAAACCCAACAGATTTTGATTACTTAATCAGACTGGCAAAATGGGAAGACCATAAAGGCAATCTTGATGCTGCAATCGAAAATTTAGAAAAGGCTATGGCAATTGCCGAAAGTTCTAATCTTAAACCAATAAGACAATGGTCTTATACAAACATTGCAGACTTTTATGGGCATGCAGGCCTTATAGAAAAATCATATAACCATTATTTAAAGGCATTACAGTTAGATCCAAATGATGCATACGCCAAAAAAGGTATAGCTTGGATTCTATATTCTCACGAGAGCAATCCAGATGAGGCTTTAAAGGTTTTAAATCATATTTCAACGTATTACACAGCACCAGATTATAGCCTTTTAAAGGCAGAGATAGCAGACTTTAAGAAAGATCAAAACTTAAAATCAGAGTCTATGGAAAATTATAGCCAGACCGTACAGAATGTAAAGTATGGTGACATGTACAATAAGTATAATGTTATGGTCTTTACAGAGGAGGAAAACCAGCCTAGTTTAGCATTAGATATAGCAAAACGAGAAGTGGAAAATAGACCTACGCCTCAATCTTATGATTTATTAGCATGGAGCTACTTTAAGAATGGCGATGTAGAAAAAGCTAAAGAAATTACTGAAAAATATGTTGAGGGTAAGACATTTGAACCTGAGGTATTATACCATAGTGCCGAAATATACAAGGCTGCCGGATTACATAATAAAGTGAAGCCATTAAAGAAAGAATTGATTGCGAGCCTTTATGAATTAGGACCTGTAATGAAAACAAAAATAGAACAATTATAATATGAAAAAGTATGTTTTAGCAGTACTCATATTTGGTTGTTTATCCTTAATGGCTAAAGCACAGAATTTAAAGGGTGTAGTATTTAACGAAATAAATCAGCCCCTAGAAGCTGTCTATATATATAATGTCAATTCAGAATATCATGCGCATACCTCAGAAAATGGCGTATTCGTAATAAACAACACTAAAATAGGAGATTCTTTACGTGTCGGTCTACTAGGTTATAGAACAAAAACTATAGTAGTCTCGCAAACAAAAGCTATTAAAATAGTATTGGAAGAGAAAGCGTTTCAACTCGATGAAATGATTATAGAAGAGGAGTTAAATACGGTGAGCACCATATCGCGATTAGATCTCAATATAACACCAGTAAATTCATCACAGGAAGTTCTACGTAAAGTGCCTGGTCTCTTTATAGGTCAGCATGCTGGAGGTGGTAAAGCGGAACAAATATTTTTACGTGGATTCGATGTGGATCACGGTACAGATATAGCAATATCTGTTGATGGCATGCCAGTAAATATGGTATCTCATGCACATGGTCAAGGCTACAGTGACCTCCATTTTATAATACCAGAAACAGTAAATAAAATCGATTTTGGAAAAGGAGGTTACTATGCAGATCAGGGCGATTTTAATACTGCTGGTTATGTGAGCTTTAAAACAAAAGATTACTTAAAGGAAAGCAGTATATCATTCACAGCAGGTCAGTTTAATACCTTGAGAACCGTGGGTATGTTTGATCTATTAAAAAACACAAAAAATCAAAATGCATATTTAGCTACAGAGTATATAGCTACAGATGGACCTTTTGAATCTCCACAAAATTTTAACCGTATCAATTTGTTTGGAAAGTATGTTGTGTTTTCACCAGAAAACGATAAGATAACCTTAACCGCATCTCATTTTACAAGTCGTTGGGATGCTTCAGGGCAGATTCCGCAACGCGAGGTCGATAATGGAAATATAACCCGTTTTGGTGCCATAGACGATACAGAAGGCGGTAATACTGAACGTACAAATTTCAATATTACTTTAGATAAGTACATTTCAGATAATACAACATTAAGTGCTAATGCTTTTTATTCGCACTATGCTTTTGAGCTGTACTCCAATTTTACGTTTTTCTTAGAGGATCCAGTTAACGGCGATCAGATTAAACAAAAAGAAAATCGAAATATATTCGGTGCTAATACGGCCATTACATATAACAAAAACCTAGGAGACACAGAATTTAAATTGACTTCAGGTTTAGGAATAAGACATGACATCGTTGATGATGTCGAGTTGTCGAGAACGGCAAACAGAAAAGAGACTTTAGAAATTATTCAGTTAGGTGATATTAATCAAACTAATATTAATGCGTTTGTAAATGCAGAATTTGAGTTTGGTAAATTAAAAATTGCACCAGCATTACGTTTAGACTATTTTAAATTTCTTTATAGTGATGCACTGCAGACTAATTACACAACACAGTCTGAAACGAAATCAATTGTAAGTCCAAAATTAAATTTCTTTTATAACGCACAAGACAATTTGCAGCTATATCTTAAATCAGGGTTAGGTTTTCACTCTAATGATGCAAGGGTAGTAGTTGCAAATAAAGGTGAAGATATTTTACCAAGATCATATGGTACAGACTTAGGGTTAGTTTGGAAACCATTACCAAAATTAGTTGTTAACTACGCACTATGGTATTTATATCTTGAACAGGAATTCGTTTATGTTGGAGATGCAGGTATTGTAGAGCCAAGCGGTAAGACCAGACGATATGGTATGGATTTAGGTTTAAGATATCAAATGAACGATTGGTTATTTTTAGATGCTGATGCAACGGTAACTAATGCCAGGAGTATTAATGAAGCAGATGGGCAAGACTATATCCCTTTAGCACCAGATTTTACGTTTACGAGCGGTTTATCGATTACTGACTTAGGAAAATTCTCTGGCGGATTACGAGTAAGATACTTAGATGAGAGACCTGCTAATGAAGATAATTCTATTATAGCAGATGGCTATGTCGTAACAGATTTTAATTTAAACTATAAATTAAATAAGGTCACTTTAGGACTCACGATTGAGAATTTATTTGATGTGGCATGGAACGAAACTCAATTTGCTACTGAATCGCGCTTACAAAATGAAGCGCAATCTGTTGAAGAAATTCACTTTACTCCAGGAACGCCATTCTTTATTAGAGGAACGGTCAGTTATAGATTTTAAAAAGATCGACACTTAATTTGAGGGAAGCAAATTAAGGTTTGGTTGATTGGTTGCTAACAAAAAAGATTAATCGCTGATTACGATTAATCGGCATTACTAAAGTAATGTGTTTTGAGTTTTTTTGTTAGCCAGAACACCTACTCGCTAGAGTAGGTGTTTCTATTTATATATATTTTCAGCCTATAATGTTTAGTGTTAATTCTTTTTAAGTGCAAGGCTCAGTTGCTTTCCAAACATTGCCGTTATGCCTGCTGCCAAACCACCTATAACACCAGTTACTACAATTAATAGATAGGGATTGCCACTTAATGGGAATAAAACTGCGATACGATTGGCTAAAGTATAGTCATTACCACTGCTTAATACAAAACAGTATATACTCCAGAATAACAAAATCGCTAAAAATGGTACAAAAAACACCGCTACTTTTTGTAAAGGTATAAATAATGAAGTTGCTAGTGCAGCTGTCATTACAGACCACCAAGGCATAAACATTGAGAGTATATAAGCAAGTATAATTGTTACTATAAAGTTTATAATTGTTTTATTCATTAGTTTATGGGTTTAAGGTTTGAGTACTTATAATTGCTTCTGTTGGTGAACTAGACTGTAAAAAATTAAGCTTGTGATACTTTCCAGTCGCCCAATCGTCAATAAAATTATCATAGTATTTACTTCCTGGGTTACCAGATTGCCCTCCTGGGTATATACCCAGGGCAGTTGGGGGAGAGGTCATTTCTACAATCATTCTCCATGATGGCCCATGGTTTTCTGACGTAGCATTTACAATACTTTTATCACCACCAATCGGGATATTAAATCTGGAAAAAGCAGGCAGTGCTTGTAATAAATGACCTGCATAAGTAGCTTTATAGGTTAACCAATTATAATTTCCATTTTCTTTTTCTATGTCTACCAATCGTTTTACTGCTTTTTTAAAAGAAAGTAAAAACAGGTCTTTTGCCGTCTCGGTCTCAGGTGTATTTTGAATATCCATAAACGCATCATCACCTTTGTTTTTTAGTAAAAAGACAGTTTGATAATTAAAAGGCTTATCTAGCACTGTGTTTTCAATATCAAATTCATCCCATAACATATCGTAAAGATTTGCATACCATTGTCTAAAAATACTTGGCCCAACCTCGTGAATATCGTTGTTAAACTGCCAGTCTTTTATTTCGTTATAGAGATTTTCTTCTTCATCCGTTAAATCTGAAACATCCATTTGCTCTAGCATGTGAGGTACTAGCTCGGCAGCTTTAAGGTTGTAATTATTATTGTGCAAGTCCTTAAAGTCTTCTATAGAAAATTGAGCTTTAGAATTAAAAAAATTATTGATCACTCTATTTCTATAAGTTTCGTATCCATCATTAAAAACATAGTAAGGATAACTCTCATCCACAGGATGTTGATTTGCCGAACTCACAAAGCCACGCTCAGGATTTTTTACATGAGCATTAAATTGCTGAGGAATAAATCCTTGCCAATCATTATCAGGATTGCTACCATCCATAATAAATTTTCCCTGACCTTCCCATTTATTAGGTAGTTTGCCCTGGATCCATAATGCGATATCACCATCTGTAGATGCAAAAACAAAATTTTGCGCAGGCGCGGTGTAATGACTAATGGCCGTAACATAATCCTCGTAATTCTTACTTTTATTAAGATCTAAAAAGGTCTTTTGATTATTTCCTCCAATATGTCCAACCCATCTCATCGCGTAACCTACTTTTTCATTCTCAGACTTAAAGTTTTTATCATAAACAACAGGGCCATGATGCGTAAAACGGATAGTGTCTTTATAATTTTTTTTACCCTTAATTTTTATATCTTCTATTCTATAGGTGACATCTTGCCATTTGCCATCATATTTATATTTAGTGCCATCGTTGTTAAATTCTATTTTGTACCAATCAATAACGTCCCTTGTGGCATTGGTTTCGCCCCAGGAAATATGCGTATTAAAACCAGAAATAACGCCAAGGGCTCCGGGGATTGTTGCTCCAAATACATTCTGAAGAGGTGTGCTTAATTGCATCACAAACCAAATCGAAGGTAGGTTTAATCCCAGGTGCGGATCGTTTGCTAAAATAGCATTTCCTGAGTATGATTTTGACCCTGAAATAGCCCAGTTGTTACTCCCATTATCAGGGTTTGGTCTATCAATAACTTCCGCAATAGAATCTAGGACTATTTGGGAATTAGGATTTGGTGTTTGTGGTACATCTATATAACTCCAGTCGGTATCTTTAGGAATTATAGGATCTGTAATGTCAAAGAAATCTGGAAATAATAAGTCGAAGCGCTCTTTGCCAAAAAGACGCAATGCATTTGTGTATTGCATGTCTGAGTCTCCACCAGCCAACATTTTGGTCATGTACATTAAGAGTAGCGCTGTTTTATCTATTGTCCATGGTTCTGGTTTATAATCTAAGAGTTTATACTCAACAGGGTAGTTTTTTGGGTCTAGCTGATTAATATATGAATTTACGCCATCTGCATAGGCTTGGATATAACTCATCGTTTCGGGATCATCTTTCATAGCTTCTACAGCTTTTTCAGCTCCAAAACCCATGCCTCGTCTGCGCTCTTGTCTGTCGTAATTAAGGGCATCTTCACCAATTATTTCAGATAAACGACCAGCAGCAGCATAGGTTTGAAATTCCATTTGCCATAGTCGGTGTTTAGCAGTTAAATAGCCTTGAGCTTTATAGAGATCGACTTCACTTTTAGCAAATACATGGGGAATGAGTTGCTCGTCGTAATGGACAGTCACTTTTTCTCTTAAGTTAGGAAGTTTAATATCGCCAAAAATGGATTCGTCTGTTTCATTTTGCCATACTCCAGAATAAGGATTTAAAAATTTTCCGATGGGTGGGATAGAACCGAGTTTAGTGTTTAAAACAAAAAAAATGCCTATGGTTAAGACAAAGGTGATTAGCAGTTTAAGGTATTTCATTAGCTATAAAAATTATAGAATTTAAAAATACCAAATATTATTCTAATGTTATGGAATTTATAAGCAGTTCAAACTGCTCCTCTTTTTTATTTCCAATAAGAAATGCAACTTCTTCCATAAATGCACCGTTAAAATTCGGAATAGTCATTTTATAACCTCTAAAAGAAGGCTGCATTTCTGAAAAAGGAATTGTAACAGTTTGCCAATTGCCTGTAGTAGTAAATTTATAAACGTAGGAGTGGCGTGTATCTTGTTTGTCCTTTACTCTAAATTGGTACGGTTTGCCATCTCCTTTAATACGAATAATAAATTTAGAAAAATCCTTAGTATTTAATCTATCGAAATAATAATGTACTGATGAGAAACCACCATTGTTTTTTAAGGAGATGTTGCCTGTGAAAATACCATGTCCATCTCTGTTAAGGGCAAAGTTACCATAAGATTTTCCACCCATTACTCCGTCATCAACAATTTTCCAATTAGAAATATCGCTATTGTCTGTAAAATTAAAAAGCGTCATGGTTTGAAGTGAAAGGATTAAAAAAAATAGCTTTACTATAGACATGCTTAAAGTTACAACGACACCTTAATAGAGAAAAGAAATTTTGAAAATTTTAAGTTTCTAACGGAGAACTAATTTTTTTATAACATTCTTCCCTATAGCCTCGTTAAGCATTTTGATAATTTTTTCATTGCCATAACTTAATTCCTCTCGCAAAACACTTGAGCTTAACTGCACATATAAGACGTCGTGCTTTAACTCAATAGCTGTGGTGTAATTATTTACACCATTACCCATTAAATTCGCCCAAGCTTCACGAACATTTACCTTATCTAATCCAGATTGTAGGTTATTAGATTGTACAAACTCTTTTAATACATCTTGGATTGGTTGATTTTCGTTATTGCGCTTTGCCATAGGTTATAATATTTGAAAATATATAAATCTTATTGAACATCTAAATTTATTGGTTGGTAGCGATTATATAAATATACGTCCTTATTATCATTCTGTATTAAAAGTTGTTCTTCCGTAGCTTTTAATATCGTTTCCTTCCAACTATCAAATTGTGTATTATAATAAATGTTGATTTTATCATCCTCAATTTTGAGTGTAATCGTTTCTGCATTATCAGATGTGTAATAGGTTCCGTTTACACCTGGTTTTAACTTAACTCTAAATCCTTTTAAGCTGTCATTTAAAGAGATGTAATCTATGGTCTCATTAACACTATAGGATTTTTTTTCTCCATTTGCGAGGGTAACTTCTTCAATTTCCCAATAGCCTTCAATATGTTCTATATAAATTTCAGGATTTTTAGAACAGCTTAAAATCACAAAAGCAACTAAGATTATTACTCTTTTCATAGCTTAAATATTTTATATGATTGGTGAATTTGTTTTACAATAGATTCTGTTCGCTCAGCATGAGTATCGCTAATAAAAATCTGGCCAAAATGATCATCATCTACAAGATCTATTATTTGTGCTACACGGTTTTCATCTAACTTATCAAAAATATCGTCTAATAATAAAATAGGAGAAACACTGCTTTGTTGTTTGATAAAGTCGAACTGTGCCAGTTTTAAGGCAATTAAAAAGGACTTTTGTTGTCCTTGACTTCCAAATTTTTTTATTGGATAATCTTCAATTAAAAACACCAGATCATCCTTATGCGTGCCTACACTTGTATATTGTAAGGCTTTGTCTTTATTGATCTGCATTGCCAGTAAATCCTTTAATTCATTCTCAAACAAATCGCTCTTATATTCTAAGTTTATTGATTCAGAACGCTTACTGATTGAATTGTAACGCGCTTTAAAAATTGGAATGAAGGTCTCTAAAAACGCTGCACGCTTCTTAAATATTTCGGTACCGTATGTATGTAATTGTTCATTATAAATAGCAAGTGTGTCAGCATTAAAAGTATTGTTCAATGCAAAGTATTTTAATAATGCATTACGTTGCGACAAGACTTTATTATAGGAAATAATTTGAGATAAATAGGTTTTATCACTCTGTGAAATGACACTGTCTATAAATTTTCTTCGGGTATCGCTTCCTTCTATGATCAGGTCGCGGTCTGCCGGAGAAATGATGACTAAGGGTATAAAGCCTATGTGCTCACTAAACTTGTCGTAGGCTTTTCCGTTTCGCTTAATTATTTTCTTTTGTCCTCGCTTTAAGGATACGATAATCTTTTCTGTGCGGTTCTCTTTTGTAAAATTACCGTCAACTACAAAGAATTCCTCATCGTGTTTTATATTCTGAATGGCTATTGGATTAAAATAACTTTTACCAAAAGCTAAATGATAAATAGCGTCTAAGGCGTTTGTTTTTCCTATCCCATTTGCACCAACAAAACAATTGATTTTAGTATCAAACTCAAAAAGCTGGCTTTCAAAATTTTTGTAATTAACTAACGATAATGTATTTAGATTCATAAAAGCAATATAGTTTGCCTATTTTAGTACGCTGGCAGTGCGTTTTTAGACGTCAAAATTTATTCAAAAATAACGAATAAATAGGCTTTTAATTCCCAATAAAAATTTTATTTTTGCGCACGCACAAACAGACAAGATATGGCTACGTATAAGAAAAGAGGCTACAAACCAAAAACGAAGAAAGAGAAGGAAGAAGTTGCTGAGGAAAACTCAACAACGGCTGAGGTATTTAATACC
Source organism: Winogradskyella sp. (assembly GCA_013002225.1). Classification (GTDB taxonomy): domain Bacteria; phylum Bacteroidota; class Bacteroidia; order Flavobacteriales; family Flavobacteriaceae; genus Winogradskyella. The sequence goes on along the minus strand of JABDKL010000114.1, from coordinate 2,038 downwards.
TTAGATGAAAGTGCTTCTAAAACGGAAGAATGGGTAGTTAAAAACCAAAAATATATAATTGGAGTTATTGGAGCTATTGCTTTATTAGTTTTGGCTTATATGGCTTACGATAAATTTGTAGCTGAGCCTAAGGGTAAAGATGCTATGAATGAGATGTATACTGCAAAGAAATACTTTGATGATGCAGCGAGTGGAGTGGCTTCAGATTCACTTTACAAGATGGCATTAAATGGTGGTGATGGTAAATACGGTATGCTAGATATTATTAATGAATATGGAGGTACACCTGCTGCAAATTTAGCAAACTACTATGCAGGTATGGCGTACTTAAATATAAAGGATTACGAAAACGCAATTTCGCACTTAAGCGACTTCTCAAGTGACGACGTTATGTTAAATCCTATATCTAAGGGTGCTATTGCCGATGCTTTTGTGCAATTAGAGCAACCTGAAGAAGCTTTAGATTATTACGAAAAAGCAATAGACGCTAGTGTTAATCAATTTACAACACCGCTTTATTTAATGAGAGCAGCACGTGTTGCAATGGACTTAAATGAAAATGCGAAGGCTTTAGAATATTTAAACAGAATTAAATCAGAGTTTCCTTCCTCGACTGAGGCTTCTACAGTCGATGTGCTTATAGGTAAAGCTGAGGCAAGCTTATAAACTTAATATGGCTACTGCAAATCATAATTTATCTAACTACGATAAATCTACAATCCCAAACGCGAAAGACTTTCGGTTTGGGATTGTTGTTTCAGAATGGAACGACAAAATTACAGAAGGCCTGTGGCAAGGCGCATTTGATGCGCTTATAGATTGTGGTGCTGTAAAAGATAACATTGTACGTTGGAATGTGCCAGGTACCTTTGAGCTTACCTATGGTGCTGCACGACTATCTAAAAGCATATATGCTCAATCCGGCATGTTAGATGCTATTATTGTTATTGGTTGTGTTATTCAAGGTGAAACCAAACATTTCGATTTTGTATGTGAAGGTGTGACGCAAGGCATTAAAGATCTTAACTTAAGTGGTGATATTCCTGTTATTTTTTGTGTATTAACCGATAATACCATGCAACAGTCCATTGATCGTTCAGGTGGTAAACATGGAAATAAAGGAACCGAAGCTGCAATAGCTGCTATTAAAATGGCAGCGTTAAGAAAAAACACGAAGTAGTTATTACTTTCTTACATAATCTTCTAAAACCCTTCCTTTGTATCCTTTTTGTTGATAATTTTAAGGATTTCTTAAGTTGTATTTCCTAGTAATTTAAGTACTTTTGAGAGATATGAAGATTAATTCTAAGGCAGCATTTGTTTAATCAAAGAAAAAATAAACGTTTCAGTTATAAGCCACGTTTTCAGGAGTCTAATTCTGAAAATAGTTCGAAAAGGCAAAGCGATGATCTTGAAAACCATTGGGACGTGATAAGAGGTCATAAAAAACGCCGAGGTAGTGTATTTACCACATTGCCTGCCCTAATTATTATGTTGATTGCGCTTGTTGTATTAATTTATATCCTGAATGGATATATTAAGTAGGAAGAATATGGGTTTAATGAAATTGAAAAAGAATAAAAAATTTAACTATAAACCACGATTTTATAAAGGGGAGGGTAATCCTTATGAATTGAAACATAAATTCGATGCACATAGAAAAACAATCAATCCACCTAAAGGGATAAAGGGAAAGTTTAATGCTGCCCTAGAGGATTATAAGAATAGAGATGCAAATGTAAACCGTCGCCTATTCATTATAATTGGAGTTTTAGTTTTATTGTTTTTAATTATAATAGATTTTGACTTATCTATTTTCTTCTCTAATAGCTAATGGCAGATATTATTCAACTCTTACCAGACCATGTTGCTAACCAAATAGCGGCAGGTGAAGTGGTACAACGACCGGCTTCGGTTGTAAAAGAATTGCTAGAAAACGCAATTGATGCAAAGGCGACCGAGATTAAACTTATCATTAAAAATGCAGGTAAAACTCTGGTTCAGATCATTGATAATGGTAAGGGTATGAGTGCAACAG
>JABDKL010000107.1 GCA_013002225.1 Winogradskyella sp. | reverse complement strand
GGTACATCGGGTATAGATGGTCTTTCAGGTGAATCTGCTACTTCAGGAACAGATGGTTCTGCTGGTACTTCAGGTAAATCAGGCACAAATGGTACTTCAGGCAAATCAGGTACCTCAGGTACAGCAGGAAAAGGTGCTACTTCAGGTAGTGCAGGTACTTCTGGTTCAACGGGTACTACAGGTATAGATGGACTAAGTGGTGAATCTGGTAGCTCAGGCTCATCAGGTAGTTCTGCTTCATCAGGATCTTCAGGTTCTACAGGTACTGGTCAAACTTCAGGCCAATCTGGCTCTTCAGGTTCATCAGGTACTTCAGGAGCAGGCTCTAGTTCAGGTTCTTCTGGCTCTTCAGGTTCATCAGGTACTTCAGGTAAAAGTAGTACTTCAGGTACCTCAGGTAAAAGTAGTACCTCAGGTTCATCAGGTTCATCTGCCTCCTCAGGTACTTCAGGTTCAACAGGTACAAGTGGTATAAATGGACTTTCAGGTGAATCTGCTACTTCAGGTTCGTCAGGCTCTTCAGGTGATTCTGGTACAAATGGTACTTCAGGTAAATCAGGTACTTCTGGTACCGCTGGAAAAAGTGCTACTACAGGTAGTTCGGGTACCTCAGGCTCAACTGGTACATCAGGTATAGATGGGTTATCTGCTAAAAGTGGTACTTCAGGTTCATCTGGCTCAAGTGGTAATACTGGTACTTCAGGTAAAAGTGGTACTAGTGGTACTTCAGGAAAAAATGGTACTTCTGGAAAAGGAGGTACATCAGGTTCTGCAGGTACATCAGGTTCAACTGGTACCTCAGGTATTCAAGGTCTTTCAGGAGGTTCTGGTAGCTCAGGTTCAGCAGGCTCACAAGGTACCTCAGGTACTTCAGGTAAAACAGGAACATCTGGTAAAACAGGTACTTCAGGTACTTCTGGTTTAACAGGTACAGCAGGTACTTCATTAAGAGCTTCTGAAGCCGTTGATGTTTACGATAACGCTGGTGGTCAAACATTTACTACTGGTACTATTACATTAAATCTAGATACTACAAGAATCAACACAGACACCTCCGTTTATAATTTAGCAAGTGATGTTTTAACTGTAAATTCTGCTATTAGAGGTTTAATTCAATTTAGAGTATCAACTGATGTATCTTCAGGTACAGCACGTTCTATTTCAGAAGCTTACTTAGAAAGAGATACAGGTAGTGGGTATTCAGAAGTAGATGGTTCTCGTGTTTATATGTACAATAGAAGCTCAAACCAAGGTGAAAACACAGGTACTGCCTCAGTTATCTTAAGTGTAGGTGCTGGAGATAAATTTAGAATTAGAGTTAGACGTTTAGCAGGTTCAGATACAATTAGCACTATTGCAGATGGTTCAGGTTTAATGATTGTTGATTTAGCAGGTGGTAATACAGGTCCTGCGGGTACAGCTGGTACTTCAGGTGGTGCAGGTATACCTGATGAAGTAGAAGTTCAACAATTAATGCGTAAAAATAGTGCCCAAGGAACAACTGATATGCAAGTTGTTGTTGGTAGTGTTAGTATAAATGGTGTAAGCTCAGCAACTACTGCTAACATTTCAGTATTAGCTGGTAAAACTTTAGCCGACGATTGTTATGTAGTAGCTACTGTTTTAAATGTTAATGGTGGTCAAGCTGTAGATGTTGATGTAACTGGTATAAGTGCTCAAGGAGCCCTTACATTCCAACTAGATTCAGCAGGTAGTGAAGAAGATTATGTAATGTATCATGTTTGGTATTATACCTCAGGATAATTTGGATATTTATCAATAGGTTATTATATTATAGTTACAATTTAAAACTAGTTTTTTATAAATGTTTGATTACGGAGATATCCCTCAAAAAGATCCATATTTTAAAGTTTGTTTAGAAAGAGAATTTTTTAATGATTCTCAATATGAAAAATACGTTAAAGTTAAAAAAGGAGATGTTGTACTAGATATAGGAGCTAGTATTGGTCCTTTTCTTTATAGTATCCAAGACAGAAATCCTAAACAAGTTATAGCTGTAGAACCTTTTACCAGCTACCATCCTTTACTTTCTAAAAACTCAGGTAATTTACCCTTAACATTATATAAAAATGCAATAGGAGATAATGATACTGACATAATTAATTTAGAATGGAGTAGTGAAAAAGAACAAGTAAAAACTATTTCTTTTAAAACTATTATTCAAGAAAATAACTTAGATTATGTTAATTTTCTTAAAATTGATTGCGAAGGAGGAGAATACAATATCTTTACAGAAGAAAATATTGATTATTTAAAAAATAATATAGGTTATATTGTAGGAGAATTTCATTTAAATACTCTAGAAATGAAAACTTCATTTAAACAAGTCTACAATCTTTTAACTAAACATGATTTTAATTTTAGAGTTGAATCTGTTGATGGGGTAGATAATACCCAATGGGCTAAAGATGATTTAGAATATGTTTGTAATGAAAAAACTCAACTTATACTATACATTGATAATAGAAAAATGAAAAAATTACTTTATATAGCACCTCACCTATCAACAGGTGGTTTACCTCAATACTTAGTTAAAAAAGTAGAATTACTTAAAAATGAATTTGAAATTTATGTTGTAGAATGGTCTAATCATTCTGGAGGTGTACTTGTTGTTCAACGAGATAAAATCTTAAATTTAATAGATTCAGATAAATTTTTTGAGTTAAAAGAAGATAAAATGGAATTAATCAATATTATTGATAAAGTCCAACCCGATATTGTACATTTAGAAGAAATCCCTGAATACTTTATGGATTTTGAAGTTGCAAGAAAAATTTATAGAGAAGATAGACCGTATTTTCTTGTAGAAACTTCACATGATTCTTCTTACGATACTACTAATAAATCATTCTTCCCAGATAAATTCTTATTTGTTTCAGAATGGCAAGTACAACAATATAAAGACGTTGATGTACCTGCTAAGGTAGTTTATTATCCAATCGAATACCAAGATCGACCTGATAGAACAGAAGCATTAGAATATTTGGGGTTAGATCCAAATAAAAAACATATTCTTCATGTTGGTTTATTTACACCACGTAAAAATCAAGCTGAATTTTTTGAATATGCTAAAATGTTACCTGAATATGAGTTCCATTGTGTAGGAAATCAAGCAGGTAACTTTAAACATTATTGGGAACCCTTAATGGAAGACAAACCTGATAATGTTACTTGGTGGAATGAACGTAAAGACGTAGATAATTTCTACAAAGCAATGGATTTATTCTTATTTACCTCTAGAGGGACAAATAACGATAAAGAAACAATGCCATTAGTAATCCGTGAATCTATTTCATGGAATATGAATCTTTTAATTTATAACCTGCCAGTATATTTAAATTATTTTGATCAATTTGACAATGTAGATTACCTAGATTTTACAGATAAAGAAAAAAATGCTCAAATTATTAAAGCACAGTTAGGAGATGGTACCGTGGTTAATACACAAAAAGAAGCATTTATTATATCCACATATCCTATTACTGATAGTATTATTAATACAACATTAGACTGTGTAAAATCCGTACAAAAACACGGACATAAAGTAATTTTAACATCACACATTCCAATCCCAGAGGTTTTACAAGAAGTAGCTGATTATTGTGTAGTTGATAAAAATAATATATTAACCAAACATACTTATTATTCTAATTTTTATTGGAACAGTGATCTTTATAATGCTCATCTTAATTTAAGAGGTGAAGAAAATGATGTTTATCATGGTCCAACAGTATACACTAATTACTATAATGGAGCTTCACTAGCTTCAGAATTAGGATTTAGCAAATTATTTTTCTTAAACTATGATTACTTATTACAAGATAATAATGAAATAAAAAACATTTCTAATATTCTTAATAAGAAAGATTACTATTTCGGTAACCACCATCCATCAGAAGGAGATGCTTTATTTACATACTTTTTTGCAGCTAAAACTAAACCATTTATTAATACTCTTCCTGTAATTGAAAATGCTACACAATATGATGCTTTAATGGAAATTTATGGAGCTGAATCTAATGGTCTAGAAAATTTATTTTACTATATCTTTAAAAATCAGGACTTATATAGAGTTTCTGAAGAAGATTTTAAATTATTATCTAAACAAATTTTTGCTCATCAAGATTTTTCTCGTGTAGAATATTTTACAGTTTTACCTACAAATATTCCTAATCATTTTGTTCCTTATTTTTATATTTCTAATAGTAAAGATAGTAGGACTGTATACTATAAAGTTTACAAAAATGGAGAATTAGTTATTGATAGAGAATTAGAAATTAATCAAAAATATTCATTTTGGGATTTAATAAGATTTGAAGGAGAATGCAAAATTGAATTTAACATTGGCAATAGTTCAGGCTTATTAGAAACTAAAACATTTAATATAGATCAAAATTATTTTAATAATATTTTACCTAATAATGGTCATTTTGAGTGGAAAGGAGAAATGCCAAAGTCTAAAATTAAGTTAATGCACCTTGTTACAGAACCAGATACAAATGAGAAAGAAAAACGTTCTGTAGAAAATATTAAAGAATTTTGTCAATTAACAGGTATTAAATACGAACAACGTATAAATAAAATTTGGACTGAAACACCCCCAAAAGGTACTTGTAATAGACCTGATGATGTTCAAGATGTTCCTGGATACTATAAATTAGCCCCAGGTCATTATGGGTGTTACAAAGCTCATACAGATGCTATTTTAGCTGAAAGCAATAAAGATTATGATTATGTGTTAATTTTTGAAGGTGATGTAATTGTAGATTCTCCATTTAGTGAGTTAAGACAATCATTAGATCGTTTTAGCAGATTAGCAAAAGAAAATGATCAAGATATAATTGGGTTTGGTAATCCTTGGAAAAATAGAAATTTAAATGGCCCTAAAGTCGAAGACATTTATACAAATGTAACACCATTTATCCCAGCTCAATCGTATTTAATTAATAATAATAAATTATATTATATTCAAGATAAAATTAATACAACACCTTGGGATGCATTCGATATGTGGGTGTGTAATGTTGCTGGTTTAAAAGTAGGCACAGCAGAAAAAATTTACACTAAACACCTTCCTGGGTTTAGTATTATTGAACAAGAATTTAAAGGAATGGACGAAAATAGTCCTGAAATATACACATCATAATGAAAATTTGTCATGTAGACCCAGCATGTGGGTTAAGTATTCCTCCTAAAGATTGGGGAGCTATTGAAAAAATTATTTGGGAATTTGAAGTTAACCAAAGGCTTTTAGGACATGAATCAGTTCATAAACTAGGGGGGCATATCCAACCTGGTGAATTTGATATTGTGCATTGTCATGTTGCTAATTTAGCAGTTGATTTAAAAAGAAGAGGTATCCCTTATATCTACCAACTTCATGACCATCATGTGATGTATTATGGTAAAGATTCTCATGTTTATAAAGAAAATTTAGCAGCTATTGAGGGTTCTTTAATTTCTTTAATGCCCGCTAAATGGCTAGTAAGTTATTTTGGTAGTAAAAAATGTATGTATTTTGCTCATGGTGTAAACACAGATGACTTTACCCCAATTCTAAACAAACCAAAACCAGAAGAACCAAAATTACTTATGTTAGCTAATAATGGTATGGGGGGAAATAATGGTCATGATAGGAAAGGATTTGCATATGGTTTAGCATTAGCTATGAAACATAATTTACCTATTACTATTGTAGGTCCTCGTAATAATGAAAATTGGTTTAATGAAAACTTATGGGCTTTTAATTATCCCAAACTTAAAATTATTTGGGAACCCAGCAATAAAAATCTCCATCAAATTTACCTAGACCATGATATATTCCTTCACCCATCAGAATTAGAAGCAGGTCACCCAAATCTTACATTATTAGAGGCAGCTGCTTGTGGTTTACCAATTATTGGTTGGATTGAAATGGAAACTGATTTTCATGGTTTATGGAGAGCACCCCGTAATATATTCCGTATGGAAGATGGTTTAAATGATATATTAAATAAATGGGAAATTTATACCTCTAGAGCTATCCAAACTAGTAAAGAACTTAGTTGGAAAAATAGAACTATTGAATTATTAAAAATTTATGAAACGTTCAACCAGATTAGTTAGTATTAGAAATACACCAATGGTGATATTTGAAGCCCCCGAATGCATCTCGGATGATATTGTAAAATATAGAGATTTTTGGGAGTTTGAATTATTTACTAAATGGTCCGATTTTTTTCCTAATAAGGGTTTAATGTTAGATATTGGAGCTAATATTGGTTCTCATTGTCTACAATTTAAAGAAAATTTCCCTGATTTAGAAATATATGCTTTTGAACCATTTCCAGAAAATTTTAATTTATTAAAACAAAACACTCAACGTTATAATGATATTAAATGTTTTAATTTGGGGGTTGGAAGTAGAAATAGTATAGTCCATTTTAATAATGGACATGAATTTAATAGTGGTGTAGTATCTATTGTACCTGAAAGTAAAAATCCAAATATTGTATTAGCTTTAGATACGTTTACATTTGATAAAAAAGTAGAATTTATAAAAATTGATGTTGAAGGGCATGAATTATCTGCTTTTGAAGGAATGAAAAATTTATTATTAAAAGATAAACCATTAATCTGGCTAGAAGATAATAAAAGAAATGCAGTACCTTACTTACAGTCTTTAGGGTATAAAATTATAAAACAACAAATAGAAACAAGTGATTTTTTAATGTTATGAAACAAGAATTAATTAACGAATATAATAATCTTCAAAAATTAAGTTTACCTATTAAAGAACCTAGTAATAGTTATAATATTAATTTTATTGAAGGTTCATTTTTTGAAGTTTTAGGCCCTCAAAAGAAACAATATAAAGTAGTAATGACTGACTTAGATACAGGAAGAGCTTTACACACTACTACTATTTCTAATAATATGTGGACTCGTTCTAACATTAAATATTTTGTTCGTTGGGAAATTAAAGCATACGATACTGAAACTAATGAAATAGTATTTACCCATACTTTTGATCCTAAAGGAAAACGAGTTTATATTCATTTAGATTCCTCAGCTATTGGGGATACATTAGCTTGGTTTCCACAAGTACTAGAATTTAAAAAACGTTGGGATTGTGATGTTGTAGTTTCAACTTTTAAAAATGATTGGTTTGAAAAATTATACCCTGAATTAGAATTTATCAAACCAGGAACTACAGTTAATAATTTATATGCTATGTATGGTATTGGTTGGTTTTATGAAGAAGACCATACAGTAAATAAATATAGAATTACCCGTGATTTTAAAGAAATGCCTTTAGCACAAACTGCATCTGAAATTTTAGGATTACCTTATAAAGAAGTAAAACCTAGAATTGATTTTAAAGATTTAGGTCGTCCTATTAAAGAAAAGTATGTTGTAATTGCTCCACACGCTTCAGCACACGCTAAATATTGGATGTATCCTGGTGGTTGGCAAAAAGTAATTGATACTTTAAATGAAAAAGGTTATAAAGTAATGATGATTACAGCAGAACCTTTAAACGATGAATGGCATGATTCAAAATTAGGAGGCACATTGCAAAATGTAATTAATGAAACTGGTGATAAACCTATCCAATTAAGAATGAACCAAATTAAACATGCTGAAGCATTTATTGGTGTAGGTAGTGGTTTAAGTTGGTTAGCATGGGCTATTGGTACTCCTGTTACTCTAATCTCAGGGTTTAGTGAACCCCATACTGAATTCGAAGACTGTGAACGTGTATTTACTCCTAAAGGATTTTGTAATGGGTGTTTTAACCGTGAATGGTTAAATCCTGGTGATTGGGAATGGTGTCCTGATCATAAAGATACACCAAAACATTTTGAATGTACTAAATCTATTACTCCTAATAATGTACTTAAAGCAATAAATAATATTCTGCATTTTGAATAAAAAATTAAATATGTATTATAGAATTTCATAGATAAAAAAAAGTATTTTCCTGATCGATTTTTAAAGGAAACTATAATATTTATAACTAAACGTATTTAATTTAAATTAAAATGGCAGAAACTCTATTATCACCTGGTGTATTAGCTAGAGAAAACGACCAATCCCAAGTAGTAGCCGGCCCAATTCAAGCTGGCGCTGCTATCTTAGGTCCTACAGTAAAAGGTCCTGTTGGGATTCCTACAATGGTTACTTCTTATAGCCAATATGTAAACACATTCGGTACTACCTTTGTTAGTGGTTCAACGGATGTAAAATCATTCTTAACATCAATTTCAGCTTACAACTACTTTAATAACGGAGGTGCTTCGTTATTAGTAACTAGAATTACAAGTGGTTCATTCTCACAAGCTACTTCAACTACTATTACTGGTAGTGATGCTGATGTAACTTCTTTAACCCTTAAAACTTTTGGTGAAGGTATTATTGCAAATGCTTCATCTTCAGAAGATGATAATGGTGCGTTAGAAAGTGGATCAGCTGATAACTTAAGATGGGAAATTATATCAAGTAATAACAATTTAGGTACATTTGATCTTACCATCCGTAGAGGTAATGATATTACAGATGAAAAAGTAGTATTAGAAACATGGACTAACTTATCATTAGATCCTAAAGCCTCTAACTACGTTTCTAAAGTAATAGGTGATACTTACTACACTATTGATACTTCGGATACAACTCCTTATGTTAAGCCAGTAGGTACATATTTGCCTAAATCAAGATACGTATATGTTTCTCAAGTAACTAATACTCCTGATTTCTTTGATAATGCCGGAAATGCTAAATCTGCATTAACAGGTTCATTACCAGCAGTAGCTAGTGGTTCATTCTCAGGAGCCACAGGTGATTTAGTACACGGAAGTGATTTATACTATGAAAACATTACTTTAGATGAGAATATTCAAGGTGTTAGAGCTGCAGATTATACTCAATCAATTGACCTATTAAGTAATCAAGATGAATACCAATTCAACTCAATTACAGCTCCAGGTTTAATTATTGGTCAAGCTACTTCTACAATTACTAAATTAATTAACATGGTTCAAACCAGAGGTGATGCTTTAGCAATAGTAGATTGTGGTGTTTACGGTGCTACATTAGCTACTATGACTAGTAACGCTTCTTCATACAATTCAAGCTACGCAGCTACTTATGCTCCTTGGTTACAAACAACTGATCCAGATTCAGGCCAAATTGTTTGGGTTCCTGCTTCAACAATGGTTCCAGGTGTTTACGCTTACAACGATTCAGTAAGTGAGGCATGGTTCGCACCAGCAGGTTTGAATAGAGGTGGATTAGCTACAGTAGTACGTCCTGAAAGAAAATTATCTCAAGCTAATAGAGATACATTATACACTGGAAAAGTAAATCCAATTGCTTCATTCCCTGGAGCTGGTACAGTAGTATTCGGCCAGAAAACATTACAAACTAAATCAACTGCATTAGATAGAATTAATGTTAGGAGATTGTTGATCGAACTTAAATCTTACATTTCTCAAGTGTCCGATAACTTAGTATTCGAACAAAATACTATCGCTACTAGAAATGCATTCTTAAGCCAAGTTAACCCGTACTTAGAATCAGTACAACAAAGACAAGGTTTATATGCGTTTAGAGTAATTATGGATGATTCAAATAATACTGCTGATGTAATTGATAGAAACCAATTGGTAGGTCAGATTTACATTCAACCAACTAAAACGGCTGAATTTATTTACTTAGACTTTAACATCTTACCAACTGGAGCTACCTTCCCAGCATAAAAGTTTGAAAGTTTAATATTTATAAACAGAATAAAATAATATAACGCAAAATGGCAGTATTAGATCCCAACGAAATTTTCTTCACCGCTTTCGAACCGAAAGTACAGAATAGATTTATTATGTATGTAGATGGTATTCCATCGTATACTATCAAATCGATCTCGTCAGTCGGCTTCTCGCAAGAAGAAATTGTACTTAACCATATCAACACCTATAGAAAAATCAAGGGTAAATTGAAATGGAATGACTTAACAATGACTATGTTTGACCCAATTACTCCTTCAGGTGCTCAGGCAGTAATGGAGTGGGTACGTTTACACCACGAATCAGTAACTGGTAGAAACGGATATTCAGATTTCTATAAAAAAGATTTAACTATTGATATCTTAGGTCCTGTAGGTGACATTGTTTCAGAATGGGTAATTAAAGGTGCATTTATTAAAGGTGCTGAATTTGGTGAATATAACTGGGATAATGAAGCAGCTGCTCAAAACTTGACAGTTACTATCGGTATGGATTACTGTGTATTGAATTACTAAGAAAATTTTGCGAATTTTTTAAAATTGAGCTTGGCTTCGGTCAAGCTCTTTTTTATTTTAATATGTATACTCGTAATAAAGTTATTATTAATAAAAATTATGGAACAACAAGAACAACCTCAATTCAAGTTTCCTACCGAAACTGTAGAATTACCTTCAAAGGGATTATTATATCCTGAAGATCACCCCCTAGCATCAGGTACTATAGAAATGAAGTACATGACTGCAAAAGAAGAAGACATTCTTACTAATCAAAACTACATTTCTCAAGGTATTGTATTAGATAAACTTTTACAATCATTAATCGTTACTAAAGTAAAATATGATGATCTTTTCGTTGGAGATAAGAATGCTATTATGATTGCTTCTCGTATTTTAGGTTACGGTAAAGATTATGAATTTGAATATAATGGTGAAGAACATACTATTGATTTAACTACTTTAGATAATAAACAAATTGATGAATCATTATTTACCAGAGGCCAAAATGAATTTGAATTTGAACTCCCGTTTTCAAAAACTCTAGTTACTTTCCAACTAATGAATGGTCATCTTGAAAAGAAAGTTGAGCAAGAAATTAAAGGTCTTAAAAAAATCAACAAAACAGCTTCCCCAGATTTATCTACTCGTATGAAGCATCTTATTACTTCTGTAGATGGTAATAGGGATACTAAAACGATAAGAGATTTTGTTGATAATTATCTTTTAGCTCGTGATTCTCGATCCCTTCGACAGCATGTTGCAGATTTCCAACCAGACATTGATTTAGAAATTACCATTATAAGTCAAGGAGAAGATAAAGCAATAGATATACCAATTGGAGTAAACTTTTTTTTCCCTGACGCCTAAAGAAGCGGCTATTTATAGAAATCATGTATTTACACAAATACATGAAATAGTATTTCATGGTAAAGGCGGCTATGATTACGATACTATCTATAATATGCCATTATGGTTAAGAAAATTTACCTATAGAAAAATCAGTGATTGGTACGAAGAACAAAATTCAGATTCTTCTACTAACAATGCTGAGGAATCTATTGCAAATATGAAAGCAGCAGGAGCTGTTGCTAAAAAAGAAGTTAATGTTCCTTCTTATGTTACAAAGGCGTCAAAAAAATGACGCCTTTTAATATTTATAGCATATAATTATATGGTATTATGGCCCTAGACCCTAAACAAAGAGCACAATTTAAACAAGATCTTGAAGAAATTAATAGGCTTCGAAAAAGCATTGATGAAAAGCCTATTACTTTAGAAGTTTCTAGTGAAAATCTAGAAGCTTTACCCGGACTTCTTAGAGATGCTAAAGAAGCAGCTTATGATCTTGAAGATAGTGTTGAAGGAATTAGAGGTAGATGGGAAGGTATTGTTGGAGAAATACAAAAAGCTAATCTTAATGTTAGAGAAACTACAAAATCTTTTAACAAATTTAGAGAGGTTGCCCAAAAAATTCAATACCATCAAAGGGGGAGTAATGAACTTAATTCTAAAGAATTAAAATCTTTAATTACTCGACAAAAAATTGAGCAAGAAAACCTAAGATACCAACAAGCAGCCTTAACAAGTAAACAAAAATTAGGTACAGCTACTAAGGAAGAACTTGAAACCCTTAATGAAATTAATGCTCAGTTAGAAAAGGAAAATGGGTTAGTTGATGCTACTTTAAAAAAGACTCAAGAGTTATATAAACAGCAAAAAAATATTGAAAAGGCTACAGGTTTAACTGGTGTAGCTTTAAAAGGCATTGCTAACTTTACTAATAAAATTGGCCTAGGTGATATGGGCAATGTTTTTGAAGACGCGGCTGAAGCTGCTAAATCAACAGCATCTCGTCTTACCGATGGAGGTAAAAAAGCTGGTGGTCTCGTAACCAAAATAAGAGCCATGGGCTCAGCTTTTAAAGTAGTAGGCAAGGCTATAATAGAAAACCTTACAGATCCTTTAGTTTTAGCAGGATTATTAATAAAGGGATTAAAATCTGCATATAATTTTGTTGCATCTGCCTTTAAAGAAGGTAAAGAAGCAGCAATGGTTATTAGCGAAGAAAATGTAAACTTGGCTAGATCCCTAGGCCTATCTCAAAAAGCTGCTAATAAACTAGCAAGTTCTGTAGCAGGAATGGGTCCCACTACAGCTGCTACCAAACAATCCATTGAAAGCATTTACTCAGCAATGGGTTCAACTGAAAAGTTATCAAATAATACCCTAAGAGTATTTGTTAAATTAAATACTCAAGCAGGAATGTCGGCTGAATCTTTAGCTCAATTCCAAAAATTCGCTAAATTATCAGGTCAAGATGCTGGAGTTTTAGTTAAGAATATGGCTCAAACAGCCCTTGAAACTATTAAAACTAACAAATACGCATTTAGCCAGAAAAATCTTTTAGATGATGTAGCTAAAGTTTCAAGTGTTATATCTTTAAGATTTAAAGACCAACCTGCAGCTTTAGTAAAAGCAGTAGCCAAAGCTAAGTCTTTAGGTATGGAAATGGGTAAAATAGAAGATATTGCTTCTTCCCTTTTAAATTTTGAAGACTCTATTGCAGCCGAAATGGAAGCTGAATTGTTAACAGGTAAACAATTAAACCTAGAAAAAGCAAGAGAAGCAGCTCTACGTGGAGATACAGCAGCATTACAAGATGAAATTATATCTCAGTTAGGTTCTATTGATGAATTTAACAAAATGAATGTTCTCCAACAAGATGCATTCGCTAAATCTATTGGATTATCAAGAGGTGAATTAGCAGGAATGTTGGATGCCCAAGAAAAAAATAAAAATAAAGGTGAAGATTTAACTTCAACTCAACAAGATGGATTAGATGCTATGACATCAGCTGTATCTGCAAGAGAGCGTGAAGAAAACCGTGCAAGAAGAGCAGCAGAAGCTAATATATCAGTTTATAAAAAGCTTCAACCCTTAATAGATAACTTAAGGGATACATGGACTGATATCCAAAAGATTATAATGGAAACTCTTTCGGATAAAGTTTTAGAACCTATAGTAAAGTTTCTCCAATCAGAAGATGGCAAAAAATTCTTAGAAGAACTCCCAGGTAGGGTACAAAAGTTTACTGATAGTTTAATTGAAGGTATTACAGCAATTACGAATTTTATAAAAGCACATCCTAAAATTTCTATGGGTATTTTAGGAGGTGCTGTATTAGCTAAACCTCTTATGTCAGCAGCAGGAAGCTTAATGAGTGGTGACCTTAAAGGTGCAGCCCTAGACGCTGCTGGGGTAGAAAGAGGTTCAACAAAAGCTAATCCTTTATACACTCAAGATATAAACGGTGGAGGTAGTATGGATGTTAGTGACTTAATAGGTACAGCTGGTAAAGCTTCAATTATTAAACAACTTACAACTTTCTTTAAAAAACCTCAAGTATATTTTAGGGCCTTGGCCATGAAAGGTAAAGGTTTGCCTCAAGTCATTGGTAGGTTAGCAACAAAGTTTAAAGGATTAGGATCAAAAATTAGTGGTCTTGCTTCAAAATTTAAAGGATTTGGTAGTAAAGTAGGTAACTTTGTTAAAAACATGGGAGGTGGTGCTAAAAATTTAGCTAGTAAAGCCATAAGTGGTGCTAAAGGTTTAGCTGGTAGGGTTGCAAGTGGTGCTAAAGGTATGATTGGTGGTGCTAAAGGTATGCTGGGTAAAGCTGCAAGTGGTGCTAAAGGTATGTTAGGTAGTGCTAAAGGTGTGGCTGGCAGTGCTTTAAGTGGGATAAAAAACACAGCACAATCTGTTGTAAAACCAGGCAATGTATCAGCTTTCTTTAAAAATAATATTAAAGGTTTATTACCTAAAGTATTAAGAACTGGTAAAGGAGCACTAGGGGGGGCAATGAAAAGAATCCCAGTACTTGGAAGTTTAATAACGGCTATTATGGCTGGGATGGATATAAATGAGATAGCTAAATCTCAAAATAAATCCCCAGCTGAAATGTATTCTCAAATGGGTAAAACAGCAATTGGTTCTGGTTTAGGAGCAATTTTCGGGACTGTAGCAGCATCTTTAGTTACATCTTTACAAGCAGTTGGAATCCCAGGATGGCTGTTAGCTACAATAGCTTTTGCGGGTGGTGACTGGTTAGGAAAACAATTAGGAAATGCAATTTCTGATCATATAGGAGGCCCAGCACTTGGTAAAGGAATTTACAATGCTTTTTATGCTGGTAAAGGAGCAGATAGTGCTGAAGACTTTATCCTCCAAGATGGTAAGATGACCAAATTCCGTAAAGATGACCTTGTTATAGGTGGAACTAAACTTGATCAAGCCCTTAATGGTGATAAAGGCTCAGCAGGTGGTGGATCATCAAACAATACTCAAATGATGGCCTTACTCGAAAGATTAATAGTTGCTGTAGAAAGAGGAGGTACTGTAACACTAGACGGACAAAAAGTAGGAGAGGCATTAGTAATGTCTTCTTATAAAATGTAATCAATTAATATTTATAATAAAAATAATATTATGGCACTAAAAAATAGCGCATCTCAATCAAGCTTAGGTTTAAAAGGTAATACACCTTCAGCTTATTCAGGAACTTCAACATTAACTAATTCTTTAAATTCAACACAATTAGATATAAATGATGGTGCTTCACCATCACCTTATACTCCTGCTGATTTAAAAGCTTCTTTAAGTTCAACACAATTGGACAGAAATGATGGAGCAACTCCAACAGAATATTTAAATAACTTACCTAGTTAATAAATGCCTTTAGTAGATTTAAAAACTGATTTAACTTCTCTTAGATTTGGGAAGGATAGACCTGGTGGTGGCTCTAGCAAACAACCTTTTATTGTTAAAGACATCCCTGGTAAGGATAAATCTTTTTTAGATCAAATTGAAGACGATAGAGGAAAAAGTCAATTTGGCTTTTCAGTAGCAAATGATTTTGGATTAAGAGGTGGATTTTTAAGACCAGGAGCAGCTAAAGATGATGTTGAAAGAATTCTTAAACTATACACAGAACGTAATTCCCCAGGAACTATATTCCAGGCAAAACAAGTTGCATTAGGTTTACTAGCTAACCCCTTAGAGGTATGGATTCCGGGTGTTACAGAAGCTCAAACAGCTTTAAATGGTGTAGGTATAGGACATTTACCTGCTTTTTTAAGTGGTTATCTACCTGGTCCCTTAAAAAATGCTTTTACATTAGAGAATACCTATGGTATGGGTAATCCTGCTGTTGGTACTAATAATCTTTTAAAAGGAAAATTAGGAAAGCGTACTGATAGAAGTAATTATGTAGCTGGAGTCCAAAACAAACTCCCATTCTCAGCAACAACGGGGCTAAATGAAGATACGGATGATAGAATTGCTATGAAAAGGTTATACTCATCTGCCCCCGAGGATAGAGATATAACTATAGAAAATAGTGATGCTATTAAATTTGTAATTTCTGTAGTAGACAATGATAATCCTAAAAAAAGAACATACATTCCTTTTAGAGCATTTTTAACAAGTTTTAGTGATGATTTTAAAGGTGAATATACTAGTACTAGCTATGTAGGAAGAGGTGAAGAGTTTTATACTTATAAAGGATTTAGTAGGAGTATAAGTCTTGGTTTTAAGGTTGCTGCTCAATCAAAACAAGAGCAAAAACGTTTATATGAAAAACTTACTTACCTTGCTTCCTTAACAGCTCCTGATTATAGTAATGCTGGGTTTATGAGAGGTTCTATAATGTATTTAACAGTAGGTGATTATTTAGTAGATGTTCCTGGAGTATTTAGAGGAATGCAGGTAGGGGGAATAGCAGAAAGTGCCTGGGAAATAGCTAGAAAACCTGATGGTACGAAAGATAATACTATAGCCCAACTTCCTCACGTAGTTGATGTTTCAGGATTTTCATTCTCTCCAATCCATAATTTTGTACCTCAAAGAGGTTCTAAGTTTATTGGGTTTGATAATCCTATGGGTGGTAATCAAACAGAATTAATTACCCCTACCAATATTTTAACAGAAGCAGAATGGGCAAGATTAGACGCCCAGTTAGAAGAAGAGGAGCTGAATATTGATTTGAGTGATTCTGTTACTTTAGAATTATAATGGTAAATAGATATAAAAATATTAGACAATTTGTAGGTACCCCATCATACTATTGTACCAAATACCCAGAAATTCCTTTATCTGAAAATGATGTTTACGTTATTACAGAAGAAGGAGATAGATATGATGTATTAGCAGATCAGTATTATGGAGATACAACTTTATGGTGGATAATTTCTATAGCTAATTCTACTTCTTTAGGAACAAATCTCCCAACTAGTTTACCTCAAAATTCAATGTTCCCCCCAATAGGAACACAAATCAGAATTCCTGCAGATTATTCAAGTGTAATTACAAGTTATAACAAACTAAACCGTTTTTAATTATGGGGAATATTATAGGTGAAAACCCCGCAGATTGGGCTAAAAACCAAGTAGATTTAAGACAACAACTTTTAGGTTTAAAAAGCCGAGATGCTGAAGTTTTATCTTGGATGAATGCAAAATCATCTTGGATTAGAGCTATCTCTGCAGTTAGTATTACACCTGAAAAAAGTGAAGAACTCACTAATAGCAAAGATTATGCTGGTAGAGCATTAGCTAAAGAATTTACTCTATTTAATGGTACCACTTCAGTAAATAATGAAAATTTAAACCCTCTCCAAAAATCAGGAGTAGCTTCATCTAATTCTATTATTAATAGTAATGTTTATGGATTTGGTGGTATTGGTTATAATGGTATAGTTCCTATGCCTGGTATTCGAAACTTAGACATTCAAACTTATAGTCGTGGTTCTTTAAGAAAAGCAAAATTAAACATTAAAGCATTTAACAGAGAACAATTTGCTATCTTAGATACCCTTTATATGCGCCCAGGTTATACTCTTCTTATAGAATGGGGCCATTCTACATATTTTACAGGAAAACCTGGAGCTAATGAAAGTGGTAATCCTCAATATTTTTATACAAACGCTGAATTTGATACTCCACCTTTTACAAACTTAATAAATCAAGAATTAGATAGATC
>JABDKL010000091.1 GCA_013002225.1 Winogradskyella sp. | reverse complement strand
AGGAGTGCTTCTCCAAAAACAATAAGTTCGCAATCGGTATTGGAAGCCTCTATAATGTAGCTTTCAATTTTACGAAGTGTAGCACTTTTATCTAACCAAACTGGTGCGATTTGTGCCATTGCGATTTTTAAAGAAGTATGCATTATATCCGATTTAAAACAACAGTTATATCGATTAACAAAATGGAAAACACACCTGCTACAATTATAAACTTAAGCATATTATGCAGAATTAAATAGTGTGTTTTTTGGTTTGATTTCCACAGTAAAATAAGAAAAATTACCAGTAAAATAACACTGAGATAAAAGAAATAATACATTAATCCTATTTGAAAGTATAGAATAAGCACAATTGCAGACACAACGGTTAATAGGGCAACTACAGTAAGCATCAGTTTAGACGTCTTTTCACCGTACACCACAGGCACCGTTCTGTAATTTAAGGCCAAATCCCCTTTAATATTTTCTAAGTCCTTTGTGAGTTCTCGCATAGACACTAATAGAAATAAGAAAATTGCATGTGCAAACACAACCAGTTCAAAATTCTGGTAGTAGATAAAAATGGCGAAAAAGGGTGTTACCGTTAATATAGCCGAAACCACATTCCCTGTCATAGGTTGCTTTTTAAAACGGTGTGAATACATCCAAATTGCAAAGATGTAAATCGCAAAAAATATGACGGCTTTAAACGAGACATAACTGGCAAACACCAGGGCTAAAAAGTTTAGCACAAAATAAAAAGATAATTTGGTGTTCTGACTCACCAAACGATCTAACATAGTTTTGGTTGGTTTGTTGATGAGATCTTTTTCTGAATCGTAAAAATTATTGATAATATATCCTGCGGCAATTGTAGCCGAAGAAGCTAACACCAGCATGAATAGGTTAATATCAAAAAGTACAGATTTAATAGTTTTATCTGGTGCAAAAATATAGACCGATGCTAAATATTGCGCTAATACCACAATAAGGATATTGTAACCACGGACTACGGAAAACAAACTAAAAAATTTAAGAAGAATGTGTTTCTGCCGTCTTGATAACATGACCTAAATTTTTGGTGAAATCCTGAAAATCTGCTATCGTAAGCATAGCCTTTCAGATTAGAAAGTAAAATTCTTAAAAGTTATAGACAACTTCCAATTTTTGCCCTTTCAAGGCCTCTTTAGCTTTATCAATATTTTCTGTAAAGCCTAATATATAACCTCCGCCACCAGAACCACATAGTTTAAGGTAGTAATCGTTAGTTTCAATCCCTTTTTTCCATAGCTCATGAAACTGCTGAGGAATCATCGGTTTAAAATTATTGAGCACCACTTTAGATAACTGCTTGGTGTTTTTAAACAAAGATTTAATATCGCCTTTTAAAAAATCATCGACACAGGCATCAGTGTGTTTTATAAATTGGTCCTTTAACATGCTACGGAAGCCTTCATTCTTCATATTTTCCATGAAAATACTAACCATTGGCGCAGTTTCGCCAACCATACCACTATCTAATAAAAATACAGCGCCTTTACCCTCTACTTCTTGAGAAGGAATACCAGTGGCTTCAATATTATCTTTAGAATTAATTAATATAGGTAGACTTAGATAACTGTTTAAAGGATCTAAACCCGAGGATTTACCATGGAAAAAGGATTCCATTTCAGAGAAAATCTTTTTTAATTGTAACAGCTTCTCTCTGGTCAGGTTTTCTAAAACTGTAATTTTATTGGTGGCATATTTATCGTAAATCGCAGCGACTAATGCACCACTACTTCCAACGCCATAACCTTGTGGAATGGAAGAGTCAAAATACATACCTGCCTCAACGTCCTTCTGTAAAGTCTGAATATCGAATTTTACTAATGCCTCATCAAGTGCTTTTAAATACGTGACAAAACGCTTTAAGCTATCATTAGATTTAATAGCCTCGTCGGACGGATTTTCATCAGTCTTTAAAGCACCATTGTAAAAATTATACGGAATTGATAACCCTTTAGAGTCTTTGATGATTCCATATTCGCCGAATAAAAGAATCTTAGAATAAAATAATGGACCTTTCATAATTTAACGGTACAGGCTTTAAGTTACAACTGTGTAGCACCTTTACCAATACTATCACAAATATAGTGACCGTTTTGGCAATATGCAACTAACTCACTCTTAATGAATTCACAAACTTCCTTTTTCTCTGCTTCTGGATACAGCACATGCACATTTGCACCTGCATCCAGAGTAAAGCAAATGTTAGAATTATTGGCCGCTCTATGAGCCCAGATTTTGTTTATAATTTCCAAAGTATTTGGTTTCATAAGCATAAAATAGGGCATGCTTGTCATCATCATAGCATGTAGTGTCAGTGCTTCACTTTCCACAATTTCTACAAAGCGCTTTAAATCACCAGAAGCTAGCACCTCCTTGAGATCACTGAGGTTATTATGGGCCTGCTCGAATCTTTGTGTTGCAAATGGATGTCCAAACATAAGGTTATGACCAACAGTACTACTTACTTGTTTTTCGCCTTTGTCTACTAATAAAATAGTGTCCTGGTAGTTATAAAATTTTTCATGGAGGTCGCCATCATATTTAACTCCGAACAAATCGGAACTTTCTGTACTTTTATTTTTACCCCAAACCACTAATTCACCTTCA
The DNA here is from genome assembly GCA_013002225.1 of Winogradskyella sp. Classification (GTDB taxonomy): domain Bacteria; phylum Bacteroidota; class Bacteroidia; order Flavobacteriales; family Flavobacteriaceae; genus Winogradskyella. The sequence goes on along the minus strand of JABDKL010000091.1, from coordinate 5,795 downwards.
ATGCTTCTGCAGGCACTCCCAGAACCTAATCGTGCTAAAAAGGACGCTTTTTTATTAAAATAAGACTTCTCGACTGCCTGTGATGTTACCGTATGTGTTAATTGTTTCTCAATACTCATGAGACATAAAGCAATGGCACTCATCCCTGATGCCGACGACGCAATACCAGAGCTATGCGGAAAAGTGTTAGAAGTTTCAATTTTAAAATGATAGTCTCTAATAAAAGGAACATAAGATTCTATGCGCTCAAAAAAAGTTTGAATCTTTGGTTTAAAGGCCTCGTTTAGTTGCCCTTCAAAATAGATATCGAAACTAATTGCATCCCCTTGCTTTTTTGTATAGGTGATTTCCGTAATAGTTTTACAGTTAGAAAGCGTAAAACTAATGGAGGGATTTTCTGGAATTTGGTGCTCCTTTTTTCCCCAGTATTTTATTAAAGCTATGTTGCTTGGTGATTCCCATTTTACGGCACCGCTTTCAACTTTTGTAGCGTATGATTTTAGAATAAAATCTTGTGTTGTCATTTTTGTAAATTCTCGGACAAAGATAAGAGTTTTACCATTGTTCTATAGTTTCTTGCTGTGGCATCTACCTTTAATTTTTTCTCAAACCAGTTAACGCCACGTTTAGATTTACCAGCACCATGCTCGTAATGTATGTATATGCAATTATTTAGGATTACAAACGGCTCTTCATCGTTTTTTTCCTGCTGTAATTCATATAATAAACCCTTTTCGGGTCCCTGATTAAGCAGCATAAAGTAACTGGAAGTTATTATATCTGTTGAAAATGGACAGCCTTCAATAATAGATCTTATTTCCGAAGGTTGCTTCACCTGTACTGGAACATCGAAATCAAAGCCATTTTTGATTGTAGTCTTGATCAGTGTCTCTAAATTCACTTTGCTTTTAGAGGACGACTGAAAAATAACATTCCCGCTTTGGATATAGGTTTTTACATTAACCAAACCTGCTGCTGTCAGTAAGTCTCTTAACGCAGCCATTGGTATTTTTTTATGTCCACCAACATTTATACCTCTTAATAAAGCGATGTAGGTATTCATGTTTTAGTAATAGATTGTGAAACTATATAAGCGCCCGTCCATGCATTTTGAAAATTAAACCCTCCTGTTACGGCATCGACATTGATGACTTCGCCGGCAAAATATAAATTCGGAATCCGCTTACTTTCAAAGGTTTTAAAATTTACCTCTTTTAAGTCCACACCACCTGCCGTGACAAATTCTTCCTTAAATGTACTTTTACCAGTGACGTTAAATACGGCTTTGGTTAGCTGATCTGCTAAGCCCTCGAGTTGTTGCTTATTAATATCTGCCCATCGTTCAGAATTACTTATGCCAGCAGCCAGTACCAATTGTTTCCAAAGGCGTTTTGGTAAGTCGAACTGTGCAGATTTTATTACTGATTTTTTTGCCAAAGTATACTTCAGTGCTTTAATATGATTTAAACAAGATTCAGTGTCTTGTTTAATAAAGTTAATTTCAATTTTAAAATTGTAGTTTAAATCCGCAAATTCAACGGCACCAAAAGCCGAAAGTTTTAAGATAGCTGGTGCACTCATACCAACATGTGTAATAAGCAAAGGGCCCTCAGACACTAAATCTGTGCCTAGCACCTTCACCTCTACATTTTTTGCCACAACACCTGGTATGTCTTTTATCCTTTTATCCTTAATGTCAAATGTAAATAATGACGGTACAGGTGGAACAATAGTATGCCCAAGGTCATTGAGTATTTTCCAGATTTTTGGATTGCTACCCGTCGCAATGACGAGTTTATTGCAAGTTAGTTCTCCCTGAGAAGTTTGAACAATAAAGTCCGTTGCTCTTGCATCTAAAGTTTTTACCGAGTGGTTATAAAGCACCTCAACGTTATACATTTTTGCTTCACTAATAAAACAATCAATAATGGTTTGGGAAGAATTAGACACTGGAAACATTCTTCCATCCTCCTCTATTTTTAAGTCCACACCACGCTCTTCAAACCAGGCTATTGTATCGCCTGTCATGAAAGAATGAAAAGGACCGAGAAGTTCCTTTTCTCCTCTTGGATAATTTAGAACCAATTCTGAAGGCATAAATTCTGCATGCGTAACATTACAGCGACCACCTCCAGAAATTTTAACCTTCTGTAGCCCTTCTTTGCCACGTTCTAATATAGTTACCGAGCGCTCAGGGTTTTCTTTGGCAATGTTTATTGCTGCAAAGAATCCGGCTGCACCTCCACCAATAATTATAATATCTTTGTAATTAGCCAATTGCATAAACTATAAGCGGTAAAATTACAATGATAGCCAAGAAAAGACTAATAATAATGCTACTTATTGCAGGCTCCTGTCAATCTCTAGGCAAACTCAGCTTTGTGGCAGAAATAAGTAATGCCATACCAGAAGTTTCGGCAATTGAAATTCATTCTCAATCCCAATTAAACTGGGTTATTGAAGACTCAGGTAATTCTAATAAATTATATGGTTTAAATGATGAAGGGCAGATACTAAAAACGATAACTATAACTAATGCTCGAAATATAGACTGGGAAGATCTAACGTTTGATCACCTAGGTAACCTCTACATTGGCGATTTTGGAAACAATAGCCATAACCGTAAAAGATTCATGATTTACAAGATAAAAAAGGATGATTTGAAAAAAAATCAAGTCTCTGCAGAGCTTATACAATTTACACTGCCTAAAGACCTAGAATCTAAAAATTTTGAAGCCTTCTTTATTACGAATAATTCGTTCTATATTTTTAGTAAGGAAAACAAAAATTGCGTAGTTCTAAAAGTGCCTAATCAGCCTGGCAAACATATTGCTGTGCTTAAAAAGCAATTTATACTCAAGGGAAAATATAACAAAGTCACTTCTGCAGATATTAGCCAAGATGGTAAAACCGTAGTATTGTTAAACTATTATAAGCTTTGGAAAATTACTGATTTTAAAGATGATGACTTTTTTGATGGAAAAATAAAAGCCCTTACATTTAAACATCACTCACAAAAAGAAGGGATCTGTTTTAAAACTAATAATGAAGTGCTAATAACAGATGAGCAGCAAGCATTTGAAGGTGGTAACATTTATAGCTTTAATCTCGATTAATTTCTACTTTTTAAACCAGAAAAATCTATATATCATTATCTGTTTCCAATAATGGTAATACTTACTTGTAAAGATCGATTTAATAAGAGGGGTTTAAGTTGCCATTGCGCTGTTATAAATAGATTCTATATGCTCTAAATCTGTTTTGTTTTTAAGTGCTGCTTTAGTGTCTTTATAAAGTAATTCTAATTCTTTTTTTATAGTGCTCTTATAATCACTTGCTGAAATGTCCTCACAATTAAATAGATATATAAGCATGTTTAGTAATTTAATTACTACAACTACATCATGTTTACAATAGGTTCTAAAATAAGCCATAATATTATAAAACAAGACGTCAAAATTTATGGTATTCACGGATATTAAAGCTTCATCCTCATCATTGAACACATAACTGGTATCTCTTTTTCTTAACCGTAGTGCAAATAATTCTGTTAGGTAATCTATGGCATTTAAGGCAGTGCCAGGATCATTAATTCCAGGTGACATTGCTTTTATTGCTATTTCAGTTATTTGATTAAAGGCCAGAATGTAGTTGTCTTCAATTAATTCACTTTTAGAAAAATGAAAGGCCGACATTACGGCTTCCAAACTATCTTCGTCTAGTGCTTTGCTAAATGACAGAATTGGCATTCCTTTTTGGATAAATTTACCCTTTGGCTGAATAATGCTAAACTTAATTTCACTATCTGATGCTATTTCTTTAATTGATGCTAATGATATATGCGACAAATAGCCTGACTTAATTGATTCAACTACTTCCCACTCTTTAGAATTTGGAAAATTTACATCTGTATATTTTTCTTCATCAATCAGATATTGCAATCGTGTTTTGGCTGTTGTATAGATGCGATCCATTATATTATTTACCTGAATCTCCTGAGATATGGAATGAATAAAATAGATAAAAGCGCCAAGGCAGAGCGTCATACTACCAATACTTAAGAGTACCGAAAAACCAGGTAGTTGGTATTGATTGCCATTAGGTTCTATAGCTACCAGAGTAAATATGCAGTACAATAATGAAGCATTATAAATACCTAAGATAAATTGATGCCTACTGTTTGAAATTAAGCCTGGTAAAACTCTGGGTGAAAAATTACTTGAAGCCTGGTTAAGCAAAATCATTACCATAGAAAAACTAAACACCATGATAGAAATCAAGCCTGCAATAAAGGTTGTAAGCAATGTACGTGCAGTTTCTGTATCATTTACAACTAATAATGGTGCATTTTTGACCAGATATCCCGAAATGCCTCTGCTTTCTAAATAATACATTATAAAGGCAAAACCGATACCAGCAAGACTCAATAAGGTTGGATAGAACGCTATTTTACTTTCTAATTTATAAATGTATCCTAATATGTTATTAAATCTGTTTTTCACTATTTAGCTTAAAAATTTAACCCAAAACCAAATGAAAATCGTAAGCCCTCATCGCTATTAAATAGATGAAAAGTTCCAGACAAACTTTCTGCAGCTGTGATCCAGAAACCACCTCCATAATCGTTATGCCATTTTTCTGAGAAATCTCCTTTTAACCAAACTCTACCTACGTCGAAACCTCCAAACACGCCAATCTGAACTGGTAGCAATCGGGTTTTAAATTGATTAAAACTATATCTTAAATCCGCACTACCCACTAAGGAGTTTCTTCCTGTAAAGCGTTCAGTTCTATAGCCTCTTAACCCATTGTCTCCACCAATACTAGCAGCTTGATAGAAAATTAAGTCATCACCAAACCTGAACTGTGTTCTTAACTTTGTTTTTAAAACCAACTTACGGTTATGCGACAGCGCATTAAAAAAGCCGAGATCAGAATTTAAATATCCATAGGTATTTTTTGTATTATCCAGTTCGGTTCTTGCTCCTAAGTTAAGCAAGAAGGTCATGCCTCTGCTTGGGTTAAGACTAGCGTCGAAACTTTCGTAAGTATATTCACCTTCAATAGCACCAAAAACGCGTCTTTTATAGAAATCTGTATTTGATGGTGATTCAAAAGCCGTTATAAATCTATTTTGAGTTGGATCTATTTCAATGGCTTCGAAAATAGTTCTAAAACCATAATCGCCACCAAAATCCCCTTTTCTAACCACACCGGCTTTCGCCATATAAATACTGGTCTTAACGCGATTATAATCCAGATCCAGCACATCATCTGGGTTTTGAGTTTCGTTACCGAATCCAAAGAAGTTATTCGTAAAATTCTCCGATGTAAACTGACCTCCAATATGTAAATTCCAATCGTCCTTTATATTTGCAAATTCACCATCATAATGTATTGAAAAGCCATCTGTAGCAAAAAAGTAACCGCCTTTAAACCGGTGTTGCTGCGAGTAAGGATTACGCTGAAAACCGTTTTTAGTTTTGACAAATTGTAATCCTAATAAAACCCCATCATCCGGATTAAAACCTATGGCTGGCGTTATAACATTATTTACAACAATATGTTTCTTATAATCGAACAAGTTAAGTTTATAAACATCCGTAAAACGTATTGTAGCTCCTCTGTTCTCCTGGATCGTATTTGGTTTATCTTCATGATCGTAAACCTTAATTCGTCGTCCGGACTTTATAATGTAAGTGTCATTATTTTGTCCTCCGATAAGTCTTGTAAAAATTAAGTTGTTTGCCTTACCTGTGACTTCAAATATATCTTTATCATCTAAACCATAGATC
>JABDKL010000076.1 GCA_013002225.1 Winogradskyella sp. | reverse complement strand
ATACCGTTTTCGATTGTCCAGGTACGACCACCTTCTTCCCAAACGTCACCTTCATCGTGAAATTCAGTTTGTTTAGTATAACCGACACCAGAAATAGTACGTGAGTTGCTTTTCCCTTTAATAAGGTTACGCATACGCTCTACGTCTTTTTCTTTAAATTGCTTTTTTAACATTATAAACCTAGTTTATCTAATTCTTTCATAGCTTGTTCAGCTGATTGGTATAAAATACCTATACCACCAGCATCTTTCCATTGTTGAATATTGTCAGCTCTATCATCAATTAAGATGTTAGATTTATCCGCGTAGTTTTTCTTGTTGTAAGAACGGGCTAAAATTAATTTGGTATTAGGAGTATTATCTTTTCTCCACATACGTTTACCAATTTTAGATAAATCACTACGAGAAGGAGAAGACAATAAAGCATGGTCATGCTTAGCTACTCTATTATATAGCTGCTGACCACCAGGCATCCAATCCATCCCTCTCCAAAAACCAACTCCTTTAGAGTCAATTTTTTCCCAGAATTTATCTTTTCCAAAATTATTTTCAAATTCACGAGGAGGCATCCCAAATTGATCCTCAAATCGTTTATCAAAATCTACAATTACCCCGTCCATATCGAGGAAAATCTTAAAAAGTTTAGAAGTTTCTGTAGGCATCTCTCCAGTTTCAGTTTCAAATACCGGTAAAGATAATGCCTTTCTTCTGCTTCTCCAAAGATTTAGTATAGCTTCTTTATCTTCTTTAGTATCAATACCCGGGGCAATATCTAAGTATTGATCAACTACATCTGCAAATGGTTTTCTAGTCTTTTTAGCTTTAAGGTAAAGACCCTGAAGCATTGCGTCTACTTCTTTTTCAAGTTTATAGTAATCGCTTTTAGGTAAAACTTTAAGTTTATTAATCATATCACGGATCATAATGTCATCATCCATGTATTTACCTTTATCAATTAAATTACCTTCATCATCGTATACTTGACCTCTAACATTATCACCTGCTTGAGTTAAATGTTCAATCTCATGTCTAATAACATCTGAAACGTCAGCTGAGATTTTAGACCATGCTTGTGGTAAGATTTTAGGGTTGATTCTAAACATAGTAGCTACAAAAGGTATTTTACCTTCATCCTCACCAGAGTTTGATGTTCCATCTACCTCGTATCCGTCTATTTTTTTATCAAATTCTACTATACCAACGTAATTGAACTCAATTTCTCTACCCTTACCATCAAATTCATCAATATCAATATCAACAAATGATTTTTTAGGTATTGGTTTTTGTTTTGAATCTTCAACCCATTTGTTAATGGTTGCTTTAGTTAGTTTTGTAGTTAAGGCATCATAAGCACCCTCAGTCATTAATTCACGAGCAAACTGGTTTAGGCCAAATGGGTCTTTATTTTTCTTTTCTTCAGTTATGCTATCAGTCCAATTTCTAAACGTCATTGTACCATTTAAATTGGCTTCTTTTTCAATGTCATTTAGTCTATCGTCTTCTTGTGTATTTGTAGTATAGATATTATCTAAACGACCCTCTAAATTTTGTTCGTGGTGAACCATCTCGTGTGAGAATGAACGTACAATATCTTTAGGATGACGACCTTCAGTATACAATACAATTGTTTGTGTATTTGGATCGTAATATGCTGTTTTGCCAAAGAAATCACGTGCGTTTTCAGTATCACCATGTTTAAAAACTACTTTAGGAAGGGGTTGAATATTCCAACCATTCCCAATCATATATTTAGTTAATTCTTTAATAAGAGATTTATAATCAATATCTGAAGAATATGAAGCGTTTTCGTTTAATAAACTAGGTAAATTACGTTCATTAGCTATTTTTTGCCATTTGTTTTTAACATAGCTTACATCAGCTGGGTTGGTGATTTTGAGGAAATCTTTAATATACTCATCAACTACTTCATCGTAGGGACGTCTCCACTTTTTAGCTTTTAAATATAAACCCTGAACATTTGATTCAATTTCTTTAGGTAAAGTAACGTATCTTACAATATCACCTCCACCTTTTTTGATCAATTGTCTTAACTTTTGATCAGAGGCCATTCCTTTACCTTTCTTTACATTTTTACCCCCTTGAGTTTGATGTTCAATTTCATGACGAATAGTAGAAATTAGATCCATATAAACTTCTTCCCAAATTTGAGGAATAGCATCTTTTGGAATTTCATATTTAACTCCTACTTCACCATCTGATTTTGAGTAACCATTGTGGGTGTATTCACTATCTACAAATCGACCTAATGCCTTAAATGTAAATGTTAAATCTGTAGGGTATTCTTCAGGAGTAATTTTACCTGCAAAATATCCATAGCTTGCTCCATCTTTAAAATCACCTTTCCAAGCGTTAAGAGCAATTGAAGCTAGTTGTCTTGAAATACTATCATAGCGACCTTCACTTAACTCTTCATATCCTGAACCAAATGGGGATGATTTGCCATCATGATTTGGAACTACATTTTCTTTTTGTGCCTGTAAGCGTTTTGTTTTTGCCTTAGATGCTTCTTTACGTTTTTTAATATAATCTAAACCACGTTTTAATCTTGCTTTAGTTTCGGGATCTTTAGCTCTACCATAAGCAGCTCTAACTCTTTGATGAATTAGATTAATTACCTGAGATTGACGGGAGTGTGATTTAGCTTTAAATGATTTTTTATTTAAAGTATCTACAATATCTTCTTTAGTTCTAAAAGAAACACCTACAGTATCTTTTGGATCCTCATCTGTGTATAATCTACGACCAGATCCTTCTGGTTTTTTGCCTGTACCTTTTTTAGGATCTTTTTTCTTTTTTCTACCTTCATCTACAGTATCTAAGTAAGGTTCGGTAGTACCATCTATATAAATTACAATAGCATCTTCTGGGTTGTTTGTAGGTTTTTCTATTCTTTCTACTTCTTTACCTTTAATAAAAAGTGCTTCATTTACAACAGATGAAATCATATCAATAATTTCTTGTTTTTCTTCATCTGAAAGTGCAGATGGGAAATAAGATATAAATTCTTCGTTGTTGCCTGATAGTGCTGCTTTACGAGCCATAGTACCGCTTACACCACCTTTAGTCTGTACCTTTACAGGTATAGCATTTTCACTATACTTTTTAACATAAGCACTACGTTCAGCTACATCTTTATCATCTTCCTCATTATCAGGGCGAGCACCAATAAAAACATATACTTTTTCGTCTTTATGGTCTGTAAGATAGGTTTTGAAAAATGAGAATGGAGATTGTACTGGGATGATTTGAGAAGCAACAGGGATAAATTTTTGGTATATTTCCCAAATTTTAACTGCTTCTGCTTGTGTTACACCATTTCTGGCACCACTACCCACTAGAATATATACTTGTTTTACTTCAGGATTTTCTTTTAACCCTTGTAAAACTACCTCAAGATGGCCTCTTGTAGGTGGTTTAAAACCGCCACCAAAAAGAGCAACAGTTCCTAAATTATCTTCATCTTCTTTAAGAATAGAATCTACTAAAAATTGGCTTAATTCGTTCATGCTAAGAACTGCTTTAATTTTTGTTGAGCTTCCTCAGGTGTTACTATAAAAGGTAAGACACTATCTAAATTAGATTTAGACATTAATTTTTCAATTTCAGCTCTTTCTTTTTCTTTACGCGCTTTTGAACGAGCTATTTCTTTATCTGTCTTAGGCTTAGTGTTTGTAGGTCTAAATGGTGTAATATACTTATCAATAATATCATCTAAGTCTTGTGAATCAGATAATTTTTTATCTTTTGTAGTTGCTACAAAGTTACCACCAAATAAATCTTTATATGGTTCGAAATTTTTAGTTACATTACCCCAAGTAGTCATTACAATAGCAGGCATTAAACTTCTATCTTCACCTTTAGAACGTTCAAATCTGTCTTCGTTTTTCTTTAATGATTTTTTTAGCGAAGAGTAAACGTAAACCATAAATACCTGGTATCCGTTGGATTCTAGGGTTTCTTTTAGTTCTTTAGTTTTCTTATAAGATGCAGCTGTACCATCGATTACAATATTACCTTTTTGGGTAATTTCATCTTCAAGTTCATCTTTATAAGATTTTTGAGCGGCTTGCATTGCTTTAGCTGCTTTACTTCTACCTTCAGCATCTGCTCTTTTTAAATCTAAAGACACATCAGCATCTCTTAAGTTTTTGATAAAGTGGTCGTCAATATTTAGTACTTTTAAACCAAGACCTGAGATGATGTCTCCTACAATTGAGGATTTACCTGCGCCGGGGGCGCCTGCTAAGATAACAGCTTTTGAAGCACCTTGTACTTCATTTAATAGTTGAGCCAGTGAAATCATTTAACGCGCGTTTTGTAATAAATATTACAGATCTCGTTTCACTTGCGTTCTAAATTCGGTGAATATGGGTTTATGTTTTGGGTTTTCAAGATCAAATAATTTCTTAACAGTAAGGAAAATATCAATGTTTTCTTCTTGTGTACGAGGTGATTCGTGTATTTCCCAATTTTTACCCTTTAAACGCTTCCCAGATTTATCTTCTCCACGTGATTTTGATTTTAACCACAGGATACCGTAGCGATCTGCTTCTTTACCATAACATTCTTTATACATTTGACCATAAACAGATGTCTGTAAATCGTGTGTAGTCTGGAGATGGTTTGATGTTTTAAGGTCGATGATCCAAAGTTTACCATCAATCTCACAAACTAAGTCACAAGTACCTGCTACTTTAAGTTCATCTGAAAATAGGTGTACCTCGGTTTCGAGTAATGTGGGGTTATGTGTTTCCCAAAAATCTACAAAACGTAAAAAATATTGCCACACATCTGGGTTATATTGTGGGTACCCACTTGCAGTTAAAAAATTTAATTCTTCCCCATTTAGATATGCTTCACACATTTCGTGTACTTGTGTACCTTCTTCAGCTGCTTTTTTAACAATATAATCTGCTGAGGTTCCCATTTGTTTAAGCCATTTTTCAAAGTGTTTACCCTTTGGATAAGAACCTAAAACATAGGTTACAGATGGGTAATACTTGCCGTTGCGTCTATAATAACGCGAATCGGGCATAGTAATCTGTTTTGCATCCTCAGATATTTCTAAAATCCTGTCATAGGATTTTTTTACATTTCTTTTACTCATAGTAATTGTAGTTTCTTCTCCATTAAATCATATTGTGTGAGAGGAAACGTGTTTTGGATTAATTTTGTGAAATGTGCAAAGCCCATATCACTTGGATCTTTTCCTTCGAGCTCTACTAGATAGACCTCTTTACCTTGATTTATGAAATATTCAGCAAATTTAAGTGCTTGCTTTCTAGCATCAGTATCTAAAGCTATATATAATTTTCCAACTTTAGAAGTAACGATTTTTTTCATTAAATTCTGTTGAATATTTTTTCCTAACAGGGGAATTGCATTTCTTTTAATAGCAATAGCATCAAATGGACCTTCACACAATACTAAGGGTGAGTCCCAATTGATGAATAATTCAAACGGAATAATATCTCTTGATACTTCTGGGTTGCGGTATTTTACATAAGGGTCTTTCTCGAATGAACGGCCTGTAAAATAGTTTAAATTTCCATTAGCATCATAAGAAGGTATAATAACCATATTTGCATACCTACCACTATCACAATACCCAATATTATACTTTATAATATCGTCAATATTAATGTTTCTCGATTTTAGGTATGCCTTGGCGTGGCGCGCTACAATATCGTTGTTATCTACGAGTGACTTCAATTCTTTAGGTAAAGATAAGACATGCTCAACAATAACCTCTTGAACTTCAGCACCAGTTTTTACTAGTTTTTTAAGTTCGGAGAATTGTTCTGATGATGCTTTTACTTGTTTAAAGAGACTACGGAGAGTTTTACCCTGCTTGTTGCAGACCCAACAGTGCCAAGGATTATGTCCTTGTTTGTTTTCTGTAAAGTTAATCTCTAGTTTAGGTTTATGATGGTGGCAGAAAGGGCAATTGTAAGCTTGATTACCCCTCGCTGTTCTTTTACCAGCACCTAAAACCGAGTTAACTAAATTAACAAGTAGTTCATTTACCATATAACCATTAATATACGAAGTGGCCCTTGCTAATCAAAGTCTTTGGTAAAAAATTTACCGAGAATGTTATCGTTAAAAAATTCATCGGGTTTTTCTAACACTTGGTATATCATTTGATATTTTACTTCGTAGTAAGTTAATAACTTTTTTGTAGGAGCACAAGCTATAATTTGACGTTCAAAATTATCTAAAGGTTCTTCTTTCATAAGTTCCTTTAAGTATTTATTTGAACCCCAATAAGTTTGCCAATCTGATTCTTTAACTGCAAGTCTGTAGGATGGTCTACGACCTACTACACCTTCATATTCAGCTAATTCTTTTTTGGTTAATTTCACTTTGCGAGTATGTTGTAATACTTTTTTTCCTATGTATGCTTTACCACTAGGGATATGTATGACTCTATAAATAAAGCCAAATGTTTCATTTGGGAAGTCAGAGATTCCCGTAATTTCTTCGTTTTGATATGTCCAGTTCATGATTTACAGATCTAAGTTTACTAATATGGTAGTATCTGTAGTTTGGGAGCTTTGGATTGGCTGTGACAATTTTGCCACTGCTACTAAATTTTGATCGTCATCATACAACCCAATTGAGGAGATGTACGGATTAAAATAAGAACCTGTTGCGTAATCGTATAAAAACTCACTTGGCGTATAAAACGTCCCGATAGAGCTTGAGTAAGCTGTACTACCTGATGAGATAGATGGATTTAAACTAAAGTTAAATTCACTTTCTCTAATTGTACATTTATATTGATTTTCGTAAATTTTAAATGATGATTTAAAAGAACACGTAGTATTGATATTAACAACAGCTTGATCAGGAACAAAATCTCCTGAAGCTGATGTAAAAATAGCCATTCCATGTTCGTAAATAATATTACCTACTTGGATTGAGCCTGAAAGTAGGTTGCCTTCTCCATCATCAGTAATAGATCCAGTACCATCTAAAGTATAAATAAATGATTTTGGTTGAATATATTCACCAAATAATCTAGATGGAATTGAAATAACACCAATTGTTGAATCTGATGCTGTTGGAAAGTATCTTGATGGGGTTAAGGTGCTCGAAAGATAGTTATAATAATTTGGAGTATTGATTGAACCCGAAATTTCTTCTCTAGGAATTGCACTACTTTCATCTCCTCTACTTGAAGAAATAAAGTTAGAATAATACAATTCTTTTACAGAACTATAAACTTGTCTTTGGTATTGAACGTCAACATCACCTGTAGTGGGGTCAGTTGCAGTCTCGAATAAAGATCCACTTAGGTTTTTACCTATGTAACGATCAACACCAACATTGTATTTGTAAGTATCGTAATCAGCCGAGGATGTATTATACGTACTGTTATCAAAGTTAAATTGTTTGTTAACAGTAAACGGGACTAATTTAATATCCTTGGCTAAAAATTGTTTGAATGCACTCATTCATTTTAGAAGTCTAGTTTCACCCTTACAAGTGTTTCTTTTGTAAAGTCTTTTTCTATAGGTCTTGATAACTTAGCTACTGCTACTAAATCATTTATATCATTGTATAAACCAACAGTTGTAACATAAGTTTGAGGTGAGTTAATAAATGATTGATATAATACTTCACCAGTTGAACCTGAGATAAATGATGGGTTTTCTGAGTAGTTAAATTCGCTGTTTCTAGCTCTAATAAAGATAAAGTCAGATGAAATAGTTTCTTCAGAATTTACTTTAAATGAAGCACCTCTATTAATAGCAGCAAATAATTTAGAGTTATTATCATTGTCAGTATTTGATTGTCTTTGAGTACCAAGGGCGATACCTTCTTGAGCAGATAAATCTAATGCAGCTGCATTTAATACTGCAACACCAATATCTGGTAATAAGATACCGTATGAGCCTGAATCGCTAGTGTATCCATTTGAATTTAATTGAGTATCAGCTGTACCATTTGAGCCTGAAATTAATTGGTAGATTCTACCAGCGTCACCAAATTCTACAGTAGTAACATCTTTTGAGTTATCTGTAAGATCTACTTGACGGTTTGCAGCTGAGCCTGAAAGAGTTAAGTTGAATGAACCTAAAAATAATTTTTCTTTGTATCTTGCTCTCTCAAAATTAATTACATAGAAGTCTGATTGAGTAACACCACCAAAAGTAAATTGAGCATTTTCGTCACCTAAAATTTGGTTTCTATATTGACCGTAAATGCTTCTAGTGTATGACTTACCGTCTACCGCATCATCATATTTTAAACTACCACTTCCAAACTCGTTACCATAAGTAACGTCAAATTGGACTGCTGCTGAATCTTCAGTAGAACCTGTTTGGTATACTGAAAGGTAATAGTTACCTGCAGAAGAGGCTGCTTGAGTAGAAGAAGTATAAAAAGCAGTTAATGTTGGGTTTGCGGTACTCCACAAAGTTGCAGAAATCGAATCTGATGAAATTACAAAATCGTCTGCTTCTAATCTTTTAAATGATGCCATTTGTTATAAGTTTTTAAACTGTCTTAGTAATAGTAACTGGGATAGTTAATCTGGCTCCTGAATCTCTACCAGTTACAGTAACTGTAGTATATAAAGCTGTGTTTGAACCAAATAATGTATTAACAGTAGTTGCTTTTAAGTTAATAGTAGTACCAACAACTGTTTTAGATACGCTAGTACCAAGTGTAGTTGTTTGGTTAGCTGCTTGAGCAGCTGGTGTATCAACCCCAGTAGCAGTAAATGTTGACATTGTTCTTATATCACCAATAGTAGCTGTGTATCCTGATGTTTCAAATAATTGACCATCCCCTAAGTAGTTTAAAGTTTGTGGAGTAATAGCTAATGAAGCACCTTGTTTTAAAGTAATTGCTGAGAATCCTAAATCTAGGATAGGCATTTTAGCTGTACCTCTAGGTAAGGTAACAAGCTTATACTTCATAATTTGTTGTTCATCAGGGAATGCTTCTAAAAGAGGCATGTTTTCAATTGCTTGTCCGTAAAAAGCAGAACCTGAAGGGTGTTCTGGGTTGTATAATGTGTAGTCGATTTCATCATCACCTAAAGCAAACTGTGTGATTCTAAATGAACCATCACCTTTAGCTAAAAGCTCTCTACCTTTTTTAGTTAAGATAGCATCAACTGTTACTACTGAATTATTTAAATATCCCATGGGTAAGTTTTATTATAAATATTGTCGTCTAATAAATATATGAAATTATAATTTATTTTCCAAATTAAGTTATGTTTTTAATTATATCCTGTGAAGAATCTGGAAGTGTTCTATCAAGTTGGTCAGTTACATATTCAGGTCTCATAATACCAGGGGAGGTTGAACCTAAAGGCTTATCAGCATCTAAGATAACATATGAGGCATCATTTATGTATCTTCTTAATAAAAAGTGATCTAATAATGTTTGGTAACCATCTCCTGATGATACTGAACCACTAGAGGGGAGTACTTCATTTAGTTTAATTCTTAATAAACCTTCGGAATCTACATTAGGTTCTATTACATCAGATATCATTCTAGTATAAGTTTCAGCTCCTTTAAATCTAATTTCATCACCTACATTTACTGTAAAGTTTTGAATAATAGGATCAAATTCTGGGATACTGGTTGTACCATCATAAGGGATAACATCTAACTGTTTAGAACCATAAAGTGAGCTTAAATCTGCGGATGCCGTAACCCAAATATCAACTGAGCCTGTACCACGCCAAAATGCCGATGAGACGGTTCCTGTTGGGTTTACTTTATTAGTTGATTGAAAGTAATCAATGCTCCCAACATTAAAACTAAGTGAATTATAGCTAATATTTTTAATTACTACTGTAATTTCATCCCCACTTTCAAAGTTTTGGAAACCACTATTTAAAGTGAAATTTTCTGAGAAAGTACCACGACCAAGTACCCCAGTTGTATCTAAAGTATCACCGCTTGAAGCAGGATCACCGGATACATAGTTTTTCTTAAGAAGTATTTCAAACGTACCTCCAGTTGTACCACTTAAGTAAACTCGTGATTGAAAGTTTACCTGGTTATCACTGTCTGTACTAAATGTAAATTTATCAGTAGATACATCCCATTGAGGGTTTGATTTTGTTGTAACATTCCAGTTATAAACAACATTAGTACCCGCACCTATAGTAAGATTTCCAGTTCTAGAAGCTGCAAATTCATAATTAGTTACACTAAACGAACCAGTGTCAAAGTTAATATCTTCTATATAAGAACTCCCACTATCTGTGTATAATAAAGCATCAACTCTATAACCACCTCTAATAATTTGTTTTTTACCATTTAACTGGTTCATAGGTGTTTCAAATCGAGTTGGATCGTTTAAGTTAACAAACACATACTCATCGGTTTTAAAAGTACCTTGTGTTAAAGCTAAAGAGCTAGAATCAGGAGGTATATTTGCACCGCTTTCATCTACTAAGAATTGAATGTGAGCAATACTTTTACCTTTTAATTCAGGTGATAAACCATTAATGAAATCAAAATAAGCATAGAATGTTTTTTCACTATCTACAGTAGCACTTTTACCATAAGTGTTTGTATCACCTTCACTCCATTCATTTACTTGTTGTGAAGTTGACCTTGAACCATCATATCTAGGGTTTTTATGACGTGCTAAAGTATAATTTGAATCTTGAACATCAGCTTTAGGAGCGTTATCTGCTAAAATAGCATCTTGGTTAACTGCTACAGTAGCATTTGTTGAATAGTCAACATCCATGTATAAACCACTTGTTCTATCATCATCAGCATTTCCTTGTAAAACATCACAATCTGAGTTTATAAATCCACTTGGAGAAGATGTTTCTAGAAGAGTTTCAATAGTTCCTCTATTTGAATTATTAGGTGACATTTGACCTAATGTAATTTTTAAATCTTGAAATCCTAAAAAAGTAGTTAGAGCTGAGTTTGTTTGACCTTGAGTATATGATTCTGTTACTAACCCTAAAGCATATACTTTACCCCCTGAACCACTTGTAAAATTTAAATAGTTAGTTGGACTTGGAGCAGTATCTTCTGAAAAGGAAGCAAAAGTAGTATCAATGTTTGAGTTGTTAGTGTCTAAAAATTCAGTACGTGCTAATATTGTTGATCCATCTCCATTAAAGTCTGGTTCGTAAATTACAAAATAGAATGGAATTTTAACATCACTATTAACAGCTGTTACTGTCCCAGTAACATTTCCATAAAGAAACTCATCAGAAGCACCTATTGGGAAAATTGTATCGTTTAAACTTGGGAATGCTATATTACCCCCATCATTTATAGTATTACCCACAAACCAAGGAGCTGTAGGGTAATTATCTGTATTATAAGAAGGAACATCTAATTGTAAGCCATTATCCTGTTGGCTTCCTCTATAAGTTCTATCTAATTGTACTAAGGGGAATGCTGGACCTGATAGTCTATTAATGCTAAACCTTGCTGAAGCGGATATGAAATGGTCTGTAAAAAATCCATCGCCTCCTAAGGATGAAGAAGGTGAGAGACCATTTTCTGCTAAAACTTCAACCATATTATATAGGGTTGGATCTCCTTGTATAGAAGTTGATACTGCAAATTCAATATCTAAAATATTATTCTTTGTAGATGTTGGGGTTGGATTTGAATTAGCTAATGACAGTAAGTATTCATTTCCAATATCTTGTGGACTACCATCTACTGTATAAGTAAAACTTCCTAATTCAGAAATTGTTGAAAGAGAAGATAATTGTTGTAAAAGGTCTGTTTGATTAATACCATTAGCATCTGTTTTAGAGATTCTAATTTTACTTACTTTTCTATTTGAATCTAAGAAAAAGTAAATTCTACCACTACCACTAGGCATTATAGTAGTATCAGTATTTATAAATGTACTTAATGTAGAATTATAATTACCGGCTGAGCTATCAAATATAGAAGCAGAATAGTTAAATGATTCTGGGATAGCGTCTAAATAAACTCTACATCCAGGGGCTAAATCTTGAGTTGTTACTATAAATTCTGAACCACTGTATTCACCATTATAGAATTGTTTTTCTGTAAAGTCAGCATCTAAATGAGGACCTTCGATTGTATCTAAATTGTATCCGTAGTACTGACCTGCTACATTATTAGGGGAACCTTCTTGTAAAAATCTTAATACAAAACGTCTTGTTGTAGGGGTACCTGTAGAAGATAACTGCACAAAATAAGAAGTACCTGCTTTAAAGGTGAAGTTATTAAAATCACCTCCTCTTAAGAATGTTGTAGTTTGGCCTGGAAAATCTGCTGTAATTGTAGCTACTGGTCCTACTCCAACTTCTACTATATCTACTGTAATATCTGTAGCTGTTGCAATAGTATTACGAATTGAAAATTCAACATCACCAGTATAATCGAAATCAGTAATGTTAGTAAATATACCTGTTGTATCAGGGAATGCTTTACCAGTTTCTACATCATCGTTTGAGGTTTCAACAAATGTACCTAAATCACCTGTTGATTCAAAAGAACCAGTATCAATAAAGGCATATGTTGAAGAAGTAAATGCTGTTAAAGGAGTTGAACCTAAAATTAACTCACTAGCAACATTATTATCTTGCAACCTTAAACGAGCTACAGGAGTATTATATTTGTTTACTGATCCAGCAGCTCCACCTTCAATTGAGCCAATTGAAATTGAACCACTATAATCGTTTTGTTCATATGAAAGTTGGAATCCTGGGATTCTATTTCTTTCGAGTAAATGTTGCTTAACAACTACACCAGATTGTAAAGATGTTTTAGCAGGAACAAAGTCCTTAATCATCTTAAATAGTGAATTATCAAAATATTTAATTAAACGAATATAATCAAATACATCGTAATTGTGAGTATATTTTTCAAAGTATTCGCTTGCTAATTTATATAAATCTTCGTAACGATCATTATCTGAAGTAGCGTATCTTCTATCACCAATGTAGTCTCCAATATTAAAGTAACCGATTTGTTCAATAATATCATCATTAATCTCATTTTGAGGTGAGAATGCAACTTCTAACAAGTTTACATTATCTGTAAATGATTGAGATACTGCTAATTGCTGTTCAACTGATTGATATTGTGATAATACTTGATTACTACCTGAAGGTAAAATTTGATCACCGATTTTTACTTTATCAGTAATTCTATTTCTAATACCAATAGCTGGTTGGTCTAGGAAAATATATTCAGTTCCAGGGACAAATATTGGGTCAGCACTAAATGTAAAATCACTATCAGAAGCAAACGATTGTGTTACTGTCCAAGAACCTGTAATTTTAGGATGAACTGATTCTCGTGATCCTGTATCTAATTCCGAACCCAAAGGTGCTCTAAATGCTAATTCTAATGGAGAAGTATTTCGAGAATTACCTTCTGCAGAAAGTTGATTCATTACATAATCATCAAATACAGATTCACTTAATTCTGTTTTATAATATCTAATTTCCTGTAAAGAACCTGAGAATATTGTTTGGCTACCACTAGCAAAATAACTAAGTGTTGAAGTACCCCAGTTAGGTTCTGTTGGGTTAGTTGAAGCAGATGATTGGAACCCAATTAAAGAAGCATCTTCTCCTATATAAAGTTTATTTTTAGAAAAAAGTTCGTAACCATCACTACTACTATTAATTAATACAGACCACCAACCTCTATCAAAGAATGGTAAATAAACACTAGCACTGTTTGCAGGTGTTGAGTAATCAGGGTAGAAATTTAAATATCCATAAGTATTATAAGAGTCAACTACTGAACCTGAGTATGAACCTGAAGCAGATCCTGAACCCTCATATAATAATTGTAATTCAACCCCACCATCCGTACTCCAAAGTGATTGGGAGAATTGTTCTGTAGGGATACCATCAGATTTAAATCTAAATTCTACGGCTCCAGGGACATCACTTACAGCACCCCAATCTGAGTTTAGAGAGAATGAACTTGATAAGAATGTTGAACCTGAAGTATAGAATGAGTACCCAAACTTATTGTACCAGTAATCCCAGTCGTTTGAATTATCTCTATCTTTACCCCCAAATTCACTAACACGTAAAATTGTATTAGGAATACCATAGGAAGCAATTAAAGCTTTAATACCTTGAATTGTACCTTTTTTGTTTAACAAGTATGGTAAGTTATGATATAAACGTTTATATATCGCCTTATTAACGTCATCTAATGGTGTAACATCAGAAGATGCCGTTACATATGTTTCGATCAGTTCCGAACCAGTAGACGGTAATAGACTACCAGAAGGTGTAATACCTAAAAATGCAGAAAATAGATCGTCTTGAGAGAATTGGTTTTGATAAATCTTTAAACCTAAATCTCTAACTGCTTGGGCAACTAAATCTTTTGAAATACCATAATTTAATCTATTATCAGCATCAAATTTATTAGTAACATCTTTAATATAAACCCAAATACTATCAAAATGTTGACCAATCATCTCAATAAAGAGTTGATATCCAGAATTTTGAGAGTCATCTGTAATATATTCAGGGACTAAATTAGTTAGAGAATTTAAATTATCATTGTCAAATCTTGATGAAGATAAAGCTTCACCTCCATAGTAAACAGATGATTCATTACTACTACCTAACCAATTTAATACTTGAGAAGATCCGGTTGGATATAAGTTATAGGGATATGTTGAATTTGATTTAGGCCATGATTTACTACCACTATTAAAATATAAAAAATATTCGTAACCATCAAAGTTTTTAATAGTATTATCTATAATATTTTGATGGTAAGATTTACTTCCAGAAACATAATATGATGAGGAAGTTGAACCCGTAATTTGGTTATCTATAGAATTTAATTGATTTGAAGAACTTTCAATTAAAGAAACTTTTTCGTAAAAGTTTAATAATCTTTGTTCAGCAGAACTAAAATATATAAAATTAGAATAATTAGTATAATCAATATTAATACTAATGTCTTTTTGATTAAGTAAATTGTTTACTTGTTGGTATGAACTTGTTAAATTAGATGATATTAATTCTTCGTATGATTTTAAATCAGTCGAATTATTAATTTCATTTTTAATTTGGATATTAGTATTAGGACCTTTTAAATAAGGAACAGAAGGAGTAACATCATTTTCTTGGATAAATGAAACATTATATGCTACTGGGTCTGCTATTTTAAGAGTGATCCAACAAGTAAATTTAGTTGTAAATAATTGAGGAAGAGGTTCATATAATTTAATAAGAATATCTTCTCCTTCTTGTAGAGCATTAACAGCAATTACTACTTGATTATCTCCAAAATTTAAATAAAATTCATTAAAATAGTTCTCACCTTGGAGTTTTTGGGAAAATTGGGCAAATATCTCAGGAGTAACCTTTAGATTATTTGAAGCTAATCTTAATTCAGTTCTATCTGATGAGATTTCTTTTAAGTAAAATTTTAAATCAAAGTTACTATTTAATTGAGGTTCAAAAAAGTTATATACAATATTATATTGACCTACATCAAATCCTAAATTTGATAAATCTTTTTCAGGATCAATATTAATAGTAGAATATCCACCTAAATTTACAATTGAAGGATCCTGAGTAAATGAATATGAGGTAGATTTATATTCAGAGTGAATAAGATTGCTATTAGCATCATAAATGAAATATTCAACCAAATCCTCTTCTGGTTGGAATAATGATGTTACCTCAAAATTAGGAACTATATCATAATCCTCGAATGTATAATCTTGGATTGAGAAATTATCTGGGGATGTTTGAGATATTGTAGCCATTTAATATTATCTTCCTAAAATATTCGATCTTGCTGAACCACCAGGAGTTGATGGTTGAGCAGAATCAAGTTGTAAATCAAATACTTGTTGTTGTAAATCCAAGTTATCTTGTCTTAATTGTGCAATTTCATCTAATAATGCTTGAATTTCTTCATTTACTAAATCAAAATTAGCATATTCACCACTTCGTTGTGCTAAATATTGATGAGAATTAGTTTCTCCCTCTTTTGGAATCTCAAAAAATAATCTTTCATATTCTACAAAGAAATCATCAACAGTAAAGACCGGAACTTCCTCTGGGGTGGGTGGGACTAACTGTTTAAAAGAGGTATCTACTGTTTTTAGAAAATCCTCTTTATTAAAAACATTTTTATTTAAATCAATTCTTCGAGCCATTATCCATTAATTACCTTAAAGTAATATTTGTCATCAAAAATTTGTTGACTTCCATCGATACTACTTGAAATCATAATTTTGTAATATCTTTCAGGTTCTAAACCATTCATATAAACATCAAAGTAACAAGATGTTGAGTCTGCACTTAATTTAGTATAGTTGTTATCAAAGTTAACAACAAATTCATTTGTATCCAAATCTTTAATAGCCCAAGTAGAACCTTCTGGAAGGTAATAGTTTGTAGCATATAATGAAGCAGTTGTAAATGTTCTAGTAGGATATTCGGGTCTTGAATAAACTCTAAATCTATTTACAGCATCTTGATTAAATGTGCCTGGGTTTTCGGCTAATGAAACATAAGGGGTTGATGATGAAAGTACTGAAAGTGATCCTGTACTCCAAGTAAAATCATCCCATCTAAATTCTAATTGTGGTGGGTATATTGTAGCTGTATCTACTGAAAAAAACTTTAGTTCAGGTTGAACATCTTTAGAAGGTTGAAATTCTTGACTTCCTGTAAGTTTGACTAAAAAACCATAATTAGATAAATCAGCTCCAGCTTCTGAACCTGATCCTACCCAATGATATAATAATTCTGTAATATCTGTATTTACATCTAAAGCACTTCTATAAGAAAATGTTACTGAGGATGATAAGGCCCAATCACTACTACTAGGGGATGAATAAACCCATTGACCCCCTCCAACTTGACTATATGAAGAATTATAAGAGCCTGTCCATTTTACAGTAGCAGACCCCGTATCATTAGCACCTGTAACCCATTTATTAGAACCTGATCTATCAGTCCATATCCAGCTAGTACCATTAGTAGTAATAGGTTGGTCTAAATATAAACCCGTACCATTATTCCAATTTTTAGCAGCTAAATGAATATTAATAGTAGTATCTGATGTAAGTCCTGTAGCTTTTGAAGAATAAAATCTTAAAAATGCTTTGTAATTAGTGCCACTATTATCATCTATCAAATTATCTAAAACACTTCCCATTTCAGTATTATTAAACTGAATAAGAAAACGTGAAACCTGAGGGTTTGGGTCTGTAGGGGCAAAGGCAGTAGCACTAGATTCAAGTTGAGAATCTAATCCTGTATTCATTGAAGGTAATAATGAATATAATGTTGCGTCTTTTTCAGGAAATAATTTATATACTGCCATTGTATTTTATTTATTATAAATATTTTTTATTAGAAGGATACTACACGTCCTTTAATATCACTATCAGGATATTTTACTTCAAAAATTGAGGGATCAATTGAAGGGTAAATAACTCCATCAATAGTTGCTCCTTTTATATCATACCCATATTCAGAATATCCTAAAGAAGTTCCTGCTTTATTAATAATTCTAATATCTTTAACAGTTTGAACACCAGTAACTCCATCTAAGTTAACATAAAGATCTCTTAATATAATAGGTTGATTTATTTGCCAATTATCTGTGTTAAAAAATGATTGGAGAGAAAGGATACAACTAGTAATTACTTCATTACTGTTATAATTAGGTAATACAATTATATCAAATTCAACCCCAATGTTAATAATATATCCATTTTTAATATTAACCGTATCCCCAATCATCCTATATTGAGAAAGATATGTCTTAAGATTATTTTTTAATGCTGTAGATGGTGTTTGGAGTTGTTTTTGGTTGTTATAAGCTAAACAAAATAGATCAACTACTCCTACATTTTCATCTGTAAGTGATGTGGATGAAGCTAATGGGGATTGAGCATATGCTTTAGCTATTGAACCAAATTGAGAAGGTAAAGATAATGCTCTAACTAAATAATCTTCTTGTGTTACTGTTCTTAATTGTGAAGAGTATTGGGAGATAGAATTTTGTCTAATTTCTTCTAAACTATCTCCAGGACCACCTCCATCTGCTGCTTCTAAATTAGTAATTTGGAATGAATTAAAAATAGTATTAGATGTTGTTGAATCTAAATTATTTTGGATAAAAAACAAATCTCCAGAATTTAATCTAGTTAAACTATTAGCAGGAACATTAGCTGATACTCCCCCACCAGTTAAATAATTTACTGTAAGTGTTGTATTAGAAGGAGCAATGCCATAACTATCAGTAAAAATAAAGTTTGATGGAGAAAATGCCGTAGTAAGTTTATCTTGTTCAAATGGAAGACCCATACCTACATTGTCGGGATTTGGTACAATAGTTTCGTCATTATCAGAAACAACACCTGAACCAAATTGGAGTTGGAGAGTTGATCTATTTTGAAGACGAGTTGCAAATCTTCTATCAGCTTGTTTTAATTTAAGTAAATATGGTGTATCTGTATCCCCAGAAAAATTAGGATCGTTTGTATTAGTGTTTTTAATAGAATCAAATACAACATCTTGAGCTAAGTAATCGACTTCATACCACTCATTTCCTTCTGAATCTGTACAGTCTAGAATACCTATAATATTACTATTATTAATTTCTACTGTTGGGAATTGGATTGGAGAACCAAATGAAAATTCTGCAGAATTAATAGTTCCTGATGTAGCTTTCCGAGTTTTCTTTAAAAGGAAATATTGGGGTCTATTATCAACTACACTATAAATACTTACTTCTGTAGGGTCTAAAGAACTGGAGAAAGAAAAATCTACTTCGTCTCTAACTAAAAATGAAATTGAATTATTATTAGTTGATGATACTTCAGAATTATTACTTAATTTTAAGGCATAATTAAAATCAGGAACCCAAACTGAAGCACTTTGGATAGCTGGGACCTGTTGGTAAAATGTTAGTGTAGTAGATGCAACTGATGTTGTTTTGGGTTTATAACCCATCATATAAGCTAAACTATAAACGTTAGCATCTTGACGAGCATATTGTAAAAAGTTTTCTTGAATTTGGTTATCTAAATAAAATGAAAGAACATCTCCTACATAAGAAGCCATTTCAATGAACATAGTTCCTGGAGAGGAGGGACTAAAATCATTGTAGTTATTAGGATAATAAGTTTTAGTATAATCAATTAATTGCTGTTTAAAAGCATTAAAATCCTTAGTTAAATATTTTATATTTTTAGCCATTACCTAAATGTTAAATTTAATTGATCATTTACCCCAAATGGAATAATATTATACTTTATAGTAACGTTTATAGCGTTATAATCTTCATTACCTAAAATTTCAATATTACTTACACTAACTGATGGAAAATTTATTTTGATACCTTCTTCAATTTTACTTTTTAAAACATCATAGGTTTTAGAATTAATATGTTCAAATAATTCTGCTCTTAAATTAGCACCATAATCAGGGGCCATTACTCTTTCTCCTTTATTAGTTAAAAAATAGTTAATTAAATTAGCTTTAACTTGATCTTTAGTTGAATAAGTAGAATCAAATACTCCATTTTTTGAAAAATTTAAGGAGATTCCAATACCTTTTTGTTGGGTATCTAAAGTAAATTTATTTGCTATTCTTTGAGCCATTATTTATTACTATTCATTAATCCCATAATTTGATCCATACTTACATTCCCATCTGGAAGTGTTCCGTTTGCTGGGTCAAATGTGCCCTGGGGTCTAAATGTTTGAGCATCTTTAGCTGTGAAACTTAAAGCTGTTTCACCCATTGCACCCATATATGCTGCTTTAGCATCTACTTTGGGTTTAGATGAAAGTTGAGGAGTAGGCATAGCTACATTTTCCTGAACAACCTGTTTTGGAGAACGTACTGCCTCAAGAAGGATATCTTTTAATTCTTCTTGAATAGCCTCTTTTACAGCTTCCTTAATCATTTTCTTAAGTTCTGTAGATTTCATGTTATCTTTTGGTTATAAATATAAATTAAATATGAATTTTATACCCCGGATGTAACGGTTGTTTTATATTCCCATTTATACCTTATCTCACTCCATTTATAAATACTGCGGGGGAATGGTGAGGGTGGATTCAAAGTAATATATTTTTCTTCACCATCTACACCTTTAATACCTATAGGTAATAGTGAAGTTGTATGTTCTACCCATTCATTTACACTTCCCCCTAACC
This sequence comes from Winogradskyella sp., assembly GCA_013002225.1. Lineage (GTDB taxonomy): Bacteria > Bacteroidota > Bacteroidia > Flavobacteriales > Flavobacteriaceae > Winogradskyella. Next base: position 5,400 of record JABDKL010000076.1, on the reverse strand, counting down.
ACCTCCAAGCTTGACCACCTTTAAATCTAACTTCCCCAGGTACTGTACCTTGAGTTCCAAAAGGAGTATAATCTGGGGAAGACCCTGCTGTACCTGCTGTACCTGCTGTACCTGCTGTACCTGAAGTGCTTGGAGGGGGTGGAGTTGGGTCTGCTGGTACAGGAGATAATGCTATATCATTAGTGGCTTCAGCTAATGTTGGTTTAGTTATTTTATCTATTTCAAATTTAATAGTATCAATTAACACCTGAGTAGAGGAACTATATGAAAAAGGGCCTACTATCTTTTGTCCTGTTTTTTCATTTTTGGCAATTGCTCTTCTTTGGGGGAATGAAAATTTATTACCTGCATTTGTATCTAATGTAATGGTAAAACCTTTATAAGTTAAAGGATCATTTGAGTTAGCATTTAAAGTATCTTCATTTACATCCTCAGCATTAAAATTAATACCTAAGTTATTAAAGAATTCTTCTTTTTCATCATCAGTTAGACCTTCAGTTTCATCTATTAAACATCCTGCTATAAGATTATCTAATTGAGATAATTTATCTTGAATATTATTAATACTATCTGAAATAACTTTAACTGCAGGAGTAAGTTGTTTAACTACACCTTTTCCTTCTTTAATTAAAGTACTTAAAGTATCTAAAGAATCTGAAAGTGTATTAATTACTAAAGCCGGAGAAAATGGGGGAATTGGGGTAGGTAAAAATTTAATACCATTAACTGCAACTCGTAACCCCTTTAAAATATCATCTATTGTAGAAGATGTATCTGTAATAGTTGTTAATGCTGTTTGGGTTTGGGTTAAAGCTTGAGTTAATTGATTTTTTTGAGTTAAAATTCGATCAATTGTTTCTCTAGGAGGGCAAGACTTTTCTAATTCAGCAATTAAAGGATCAATCGCTAATTCAAAATTAACGGCATTTTTAATAGCACTTTTTACTAAACCTTGTATTACTTTCCCTAACATTATACAGTTTTATTTTGTTTTGATAATAATGTTCTAAGTTGATTTTTATATAGATTTAATTTGATCTGTGACTGGATAGCTTGAGCATTTAAAGGTACAAAAGGAGCACCTGGAGGTAGGCTTACTAAACCACTTAGTTGACCCATTACAGATGATAATTCATCTAATATATTGCCTAATAAATCAACTGTTTTATCTCCTAACATTAGAGGTTCAGTAGCATCTTTAGACCCAAGTTTAATGTTATTTGCGTCTATAATATGTTCTTTAGTGTCAATATTAATACTTTCTAATGCACTCAGTGAAACCGATTTAGCCGAAGAAAGCATTATATGATCCGTTTTACTATTAAGTACAACTCTATCTGAGTTAATAATAATTTGGGATCCTGCGTATTGATCTAATGTATCTGGAGGGGTTGAGTATGAATTATTTAGTGAACTTGCTGCTTCTAATAGTGTTTGTTGGGTTGAAGTCATCCAAATAGAAGATAAATCACTATTAATGTTTTCTACTACAGGTACCCAACCTTCATCCCCATTATTAGGATCTTCCCCATTTCGGATAATTGTAATAGGATCACCGTTTTCACCTGTTTCGGACCAATTTGTTTTTCCATTTACTGTTGAGCCAAAACGAATTGAATTACCCCATCTACCCTCATGAATAACATCCCCTTCAAAAGGTAATAAAGGATTAATATTTGTTTTTTCTACAAATGTTTCTCCTAATTCTATTTCAGTACTCCCATCTGTTACCCTTCTAACAACTCCTGCTTCTGTTTCTTCATAATCAGGTTGTTGACCATCTGGGGTTAATAATATATTGGGTAAAGCATTATGGTGTTGGCTATTCCAAATATTTGCAGGGTTGAGATAATATAAAGTATTATCTTGTCCACTAGTTTGGGATTCTGGAGTAGGCAGAGCAAAAAGATACACAACCTCATTAGTTAATGGGTAATTTTTTAAATTAGCTAATGCTGGTTTTGCTTTGTTTTCACTACTACTAGCATTGGTCATAGCATCTATAGTTTGGTAAAAGATAGTTCCAATACCATTCCATTGACCTACTTCATCAAATCTAGGGTGAGTTTCATCTAAGACTATATCATAAACTCTAGCAGGTATAAAAGAAGGAGAAGATCCACCACCCCCACCAGGAGAATTAATCTGTTGATTAAAATAATTTAATAACCCTTCAGCCATTACTTCTTATCGTGAATTTTATTTATTTCAGCTAAAAGTTGTTCTTTTTCTTCATCGGAAATTCCGAATGATTCATCCCCAGTAGCTTCAGCTTGCAAAGCACGTTGTACTAGTGTAGCCATTTTAATAAGTAAATCGTCGTTTTTAACACCAATATCCATATATTCCTTAATTAAAGGAACAATAAGTGTAGCATCACCAATATCAGAGATTAATGGTTTTAATTCTGAAATTAGGGATGAAATTTGGTTTTCTTTTTTCTTTTGGTTGTTGTAAATTTCCTCTAAAAGACTAGAGAATTTTTTCTTGCCAAATACTACTTTATCTAATTGAGACATAATACATACGTTTAGTTCCGGTATAAATATTAAAACTAAAAGTCTGTATATCCGTGCTCTAAATAAAAGATATAATTGTCTTTAAAAATACCATATAAACGATTAGCTATTTTGGTAATTTTAGGAGTTTTAACATCTACCATTTCACGGATATAAATGTAAAGAGCCTTTTTATTAAAGATATCTAAATTTTCTCTTTTACGGAATAATTCTAAAATAGCATCCGCTACTTCAGCATCATGTTTTTTAGGAAATAACTCAAATAAGTTTTCGGTAACATAATTCACAAATTCATCTATATAATCTGAAAGTGGATCTGTATAATTATGATCATTTATACCATAAGAAAATGTTTCATCTTCCTCTAGAACTGAAGTAGGGGCTTTGTCTACTCTCTTTTTATAATTCTTTTGGTTTGATAAAATCAGGTAACGTTTTACAATAGTACCGAAATAAGAATATGCTTTAGCCCCTTTGCTAGGATCAAATAAATGAATTTTACTGAGAAGGAATGTTATTACCTCGTGTTGAAGGTGTTCTATTTGGTCTACTTCAGTATAATAAAATTTAAACGTGTGGATTATATTTTCCGTTAGTTTAAAAAAAGCATAGTGAATTTCTCGCTCATATATTTTAGAGCGAACCTCAGGATTAGGCTCATTATTGTACCTTACAATCGCGTTTTCAGTATCCTGAGTGAAATAATTCTTTGATTTTTTTCTTCTTTTCTTAGTCACAAGTAGATTAGAGTTTTGTTACTCTAAACTCATTAAGGATTATTTGGATTTTTTGTACTTGATCAAAGAACCAACCTATTTCATCATCTGATTTGAACAAACCTCTTTCATCAATTTGTTGGAGGCGCTTATCTGATTCTTCGATTGCTTGATCTAATTTAGATAGATAATCCATATAAGAGACCATGATATCTTCTTGCTTCTCATTCTTACGCATAAGGTTATAGGTCGTATATCCGAAGATAACGACCAAAACCGATAATGCTGAAATTACTACTGTGGTAATCATAGGTTATCTAACATATTTTTTAATCCTTCACTCTTAATTGAGCCCAAAGCTTTTGATTTTGTAGCAGGACTTTTATCTTGCTTTACTTTGTCGCCCAAGGTAAAATTTTTCTTTTGCTCCTCCACGTTACCTTTTAATTTAGGTAACCATTCACGTTCAAACTCAATACGTGCAGCCATTAAGTCGGCCTGGTGTAGTATAAATGGTAGCGAAGTACGCGGTTTTTGTTCGGGCATATACGCTTTAAGATATTTTTCATTAGCTACGTCGTATAAACCATCATGTGTTTGAATCGCGACCATTTCATTAAATGTATACTGGATACCGTGGGATTGAAGCATAAATAAACCTCGATCTGGAACGGAAGCAAATGGAACTTTAGTGTTGAATTTGTAATCTTCACCTAATTTCTCACGTCTCCATTTGTCATCCTGGGGGATGTATGATTCCTCATTTTCATCTCCCATCTTTCCTAAATCATGGTTAATAGCAGAGAATACGAGTTCTTCTTTTGTAAACGTAGTCATATCTGCCCCTTCCTCAGCCCATAAATCATATTGTTTAAGAGCACAACGAACAACACGATTTACGTGTTCAACATACCCACCTGGGAATGCGTTGTGGTATTCTTTTTTGTGGGCAGCAGGCATTAACATAATACGCTCTTCATACTGCTTGTAAAAATCAAGTAGTTTTTGTTTACGCTCACCAGTAATGTGTGATTCAATATTGGCAATGAATAATTCCCAATTTGATTGGATGTCTTTTGCTTCTAAAATCATAACTTTTATTTTAATTTATCGTCTAACTCCAGTGTTAATCTCACCAGCAGAACGTTCTTCACGCTCTACAAAATCAGCAATTTCATTAACGATGTCTTTTGCTTCGTTAATGGTTTTCATAAAATCGCTAACGGGTTGTTGACGTTGAACAATTGTTTCTAGATTTTTTAGTTTTGCTTCAAGAACTGTTGTCTTATCCAAAACGATGTTTCTATATCTCATATCATTATTTATTTATATACATTTATACATACCGACGGTTATCATCCCTAACCCCCTTATCTCCACTATCCTCCTCATCCCCTATTCTTAAAAACCCTCGTATTCTAAAGATACAAGAAAAAGATCACGGGGGCAAGCTATTCTAAAAAGTATCTTGAAATATCTGAAAGTTTTTTTAGATGTGCGCATTTTTTATATTCTTCTTTCTCTTCAAAGAAATTTATAGCTAGCGCTAGAGTTGTAACTAATTCTTCGTTTGCACCTTTTTTTATGGCTTCAAACACTTCAACATCCTTAGCGTTTAAATCCTTAATATATTCCCATGCTCTAGTGTATACAATGTATTCACTCGCGTTATTCATATCGTCTACGTCTAACTCACTATGAGCGCGTTTAAGCATGTTTAATAAGTTAAGATTAAAGTTTGTATGGTTAAGGATTAATTTTCGAAAGACCCCAATTTTAAAAGCTGGTGATTCCTTTAGCTCAATCAGTTGCTGAGTAATATCTTCTCTCTCCTCAGGTGTTGGGTTATCGTCTGCTCTCCCAAATAAACCGAAAATTTTATCTGGGTCAATCATAAGTCAATATTATTGGTTACAATAACTTTTCCGTTTTTAGAGATACAGACGAGAGTAGGATACCAATCGTCTTTAAAGATAAATTTAAGAGAATAATCGTTAGGATTTACAATAGACATATCATGAGGTAGTTCGTCTAAATAAGAACAAACTTCCTTTTCATCCAATGTACCCTCAACCCAGAGTTGATGAGCTACTTGAAGATATGATATAATCTCTTCCTGTTCCATTTCCCTTATAAATATAGGTAAGGGGTAATTCCCCATAACT
>JABDKL010000045.1 GCA_013002225.1 Winogradskyella sp. | reverse complement strand
GTAATTACCTTTTTTATAATTTGTTTCTTTACCTGCGCATGCGAAAATGCTTCATATAAAGACGGCTGACAATGCCTCCAGACCTGCCAAACGCAATAGTCCAAACTAACTTTGGCATTTCCCAGTGCCATATCTATATAGGCTTGAATAAGTTTATAGGTAGCAATCGTTTCATCCTGAAAAACGACGTGCTTATAATTTTCGTCCTTTAACCAACTCTTAATTTGAGTTTCAATTTCATCCTTATTCATAGAATGAGAAACGGACTTCTCTTTTAGGTCGTTAAAAACTCGTGATGCTATCTTTGCTATTGGTGCTATTAAAAAATCTAATGAATTTGCAGCTATGCTTTCCTGAGCTGCGGTTTCCAAGCTAGACTTAAAATATGCTAATTCCTGTCCTTTTGGTTGATACCAAGTATCAATAATTTCATTCAAAGGTTTTGGAGCTAAAGGTAAACCGTCTAAGGAAAATGGAATTAGTTTTAAATGCTGTGGTTGTGTTTTATAATAAACTGTTTCTAATGTAGACGGATTAATAACTTTAAAATTTCCGTAGTTATTTATTACTAAATAGCGCATAACATCTATCATGGCTAATCCAAATCCTCTTATACCAATAGTTAGTTCAGTACAGCCTCTTAGTTCCGATAATGTATTCACAGGGTAGGGCGAATCAAAAACTTTAAGATTCTCGTTGCGATCAGCATGTGCTTTCCATTGCTCGATCTGATCTGAGAGCTTGGTAGGTTGATGTCCAATAGTTAATAATAGATCATCAAAACTCCATAAGTTCGCTTTAGATTTAATTATAATTTTATTATCCTGGTAATCGACTTCAGTAATATCTGTTTCTATAAAGTTAAAAAGTGATGAAGACTTAAAGTTTTGGGCAATGGCCTTAAAACGTTCGTGCAAATATTTACCAAGTTTACTTCTTGGTGGGAACTTATCATTTTCAGATGGAACTAAGTTGAAATTACACCAATCGTGGTACGACGGAAATGCTTCAAATGTAATGTTTGCAAAGGTAAAACCTGGGCGTGCTGTAATGCCACTTAATTCACGTTCAGTTATATTTATCCAGTTAGACTCAGGCTGTTGCTGATGCCACACATTACCAGAACCAGGATGATCTGAGGATTCAAAAATAAAAATCTCAATTTCAAGATTATTAGCACTTAATTGTATTAATAGATTCTCTAAAGCATAAAGACCTCTTGGCCCCATTCCTATGATTGCAAGTCGCGTCATAAGTTCGAAGATAAAAAAACCACCTTATAAAAGGTGGTCATTTTATTAAAAATATGTGCTTATTTATTTAGAACTGATATCGAATTCCAAGAGCAATATCAAAGTCTAGATCATCATTATTAAACTGGTCATTTCCAAAACCAATTTCTGGTCTAAAATCTAGAGATAGCATAAGCGGAATATCAAAATTATACTCTATACCTATATCTCCTGCTGCAAAAATAAATGTTTCGCTATCATCAAATCCGTTGGGTACGTTATCAAAGCTATAGCTAGCTACACCGCCACCTACACCTGCATACCAGTTAAAGTCGCCATCTAATTGCCAAACCCATTGGTATAAGCCGGTTAATTTAAAACCGTCATAGTTATTACCACTTCTAAGTCCCAAATCTACCTCTAAACGATTATTAGCACTAAGAGCGTGTTGGTACGATATTTCTGCACCAAATCCATCACTATCGCCGAGTCTTAAACCTATAGCATTATCTGCTATTTCCTGTGCGTTGGACGTTGTAACAAAACCAATTAATAATGCACCTAATAAAAATAAATTTTTCATAATTTTTTAAATTTTAATTTTTGTTAAACACCAAAATCTTACTTATGTAACATAACGACGAATTTATACTAAAATTGAATAAGAAGGTTTATTTTTATGACAATTTTGTAACTCAAATACAGCATTTTTTAACTGATATGTCAGTAGTCCATTTAAACGATTTAAAAGCCTTAAATATTAAATTACAAGGCGAACTGTATTTTGATGATTTAATGCGAAAACTTTATGCTACCGATGCCTCTGTTTATAGAAAATTACCTTTAGCTGTTGCTATTCCCAAATCTAATGCTGATATCCAAAGCATAATTGAGTTTGCAACTGCACATCATACCTCTATAATTCCGCGTACTGCTGGTACATCTTTAGCCGGACAATGTGTTGGCGACGGGATTGTTGTAGATGTATCTAAATATTTTACTAAAATATTAGACTTAAATGAAAAGGAGCGAACTGTAACAGTGCAACCTGGCGTTATTAGAGACCAATTAAATCATTACTTAAAACCTTATGGTTTGTTTTTTGGGCCAAATACTTCTACATCTAATCGTTGTATGATAGGAGGAATGGTTGGTAATAATTCTTCTGGAAGTACCTCTATTAAGTATGGAGTAACGCGCGATAAAGTTATAAAACTAAAAACTATTTTAAGCGATGGAAGTAGTTGTAACTTTAAAAGCTTAACAAATGAAGAGTTTCAGGAGAAATTAAAATTAACAACGCGTGAAGGTGAAATATATAATACCCTTTACAAGGAATTAAATTCTGAGCAGGTATTACACGAGATAAAAGCGCATTTTCCCAATCCTCAAATCCATAGAAGAAATACGGGTTATGCTATTGATGAATTAATCAAATCTGACGTTTTTAAGGAATCTACCCAAGCTTTTAATATGTGTAAATTACTGGCAGGTAGTGAAGGGACGCTTGCCTTTACAACAGAAATAACCCTAAAGCTAGATGTTATACCTCCAGTGCACAACATAATGTTAGTCGCTCACTATAGCAGCATAGAAAAATGCCTGGCAGCTGTATCATTAGTGATGCAACACGATCTATATAGTTGTGAAATGCTTGATAAAACCATATTAGATCTTACGAAACACAATAGATCACAACAGGAAAACAGAGCGTTTATCATAGATGACCCTGCTGCTATCTTAATGTGCGAACTAAGAGGCCATACTCATGATGAGGTTTTAAGACAAGCTGAAATCTTACAAAATTCCTTAAAAAATTCTGGTCTTAGTTTTGCTAATGAAATATTACACGATAAGGAAATAGACAAAGCTATTGAATTAAGAAAGGCAGGTTTAGGCCTGCTCGGTAATATGGTCGGTGATAACAAAGCAGTAGCCTGTATTGAAGATACAGCAGTAGCATTAGAGCATTTAGAACCTTATATTAGTGAGTTTACTGAGTTGATGAATTCGTATCAACAAAAGGCTGTATACTACGCACATGCTGGAGCAGGGGAATTACATTTACGTCCAATTCTAAATTTAAAATTAGGGACAGACGTAGACTTATTCAGAGCTATTACTACTGATGTGGCTAAGCTTGTAAAAAAATATAACGGTTCTATGTCTGGAGAGCACGGTGATGGCATTGTGCGCTCAGAGTTTATTGCGTTAATGATTGGCGCAAAGAATTATCAAATATTAGAGCGAATTAAACGTGTATTTGATCCTCAAAATATTTTTAATCCAGGTAAAATTATAGCAGCTCATCCAATGGATAAGAATTTACGCTATGAAATTGATCGAACAGAGCCAAAGATAGAAACGCTACTGGATTTTTCGAGATCGGCGGGTATTTTGCGAGAAGCCGAAAAATGTAATGGATCTGGTGATTGTAGAAAATTACCAGAATTTGGAGGCACCATGTGTCCGAGTTATAGAGCCACTAGAAATGAAAAAGACTCAACTAGAGCACGGGCAAATGCCTTAAGAGAATATTTAACACAATCAGAAAAGGCTAATAGATTTAATCATAAAGCGTTGAAGTCAGTTTTTGACCTATGTCTAAGTTGCAAAGCATGTGTGAGTGAGTGTCCAAGTAGCGTTGATGTAGCAAGTTTAAAAGCGGAATTTCAATACCAATATCAAAAAGCTAACGGATTTAAATTTAAAGACACCTTTTTTGCCAATGCCACCAAGTATAATAAACGAGCGTCGGCATTTCCAAGCCTTTTTAATGGGCTAATGAAAACAAAATTTGTTTCGGGTTATATGAAATTAGTCTTAGGCATTCATCCCAAAAGAACATTGCCAAAATATACATTGTCCGTTTCTAAATTAAAGAAATTTAAGACTACAGCTCAGCATAAAAACCCACTTAAAACCGTTTATTTATTTGTTGATGAATTTACAAATTATCTTGAATCAAGTATTGCATATGATGCTAAATATTTACTTGAAACACTCAATTATAAGGTTGTAGCAATTAGCCACTTAGAAAGTGGTAGATCTCATATTTCAAAAGGGTTTCTGGATGAGGCAAAGGAATTGGCGAATAACAATGTAAAATATTTAAAACATAAGATTAATTCCGAAAATGCTTTTATAGGAATTGAACCCTCTGCGATATTATCTTTTAAGGATGAGTATGTGAGATTGGCGGATGATAAAAATGCCGCGGAACAAATAGCACAGCATACATTTTTGATCGAAGAGTTTATCCAGCAAGAAATAGAAATTGGTAACATTTCATCCAGACAGTTTACAATAGCAGAGAAGAGGATTAAGTTTCATGGACACTGCCACCAAAAAGCTTTAAGCAATCAAAAATCCAGTTTTGATGTTTTAAATTTACCAACAAATTTTAATGTCACTATAATACCAAGTGGATGCTGTGGGATGGCTGGTAGTTTTGGCTATGAAAAACAGCATTACGACATAAGTATGCAAATAGGAGAGCAAACCTTATTTCCTGCTGTAAGAAAGGCCACAATAAATACTATTATAGCTGCAAATGGCACAAGCTGTAGACATCAGATCAAGGACGGAACAGGTAGAATTGCTAAACATCCTATCACCATTCTCAAGGAAGCTTTACTGTAATTTTTTTGATGACACTTAGATGTGCATTTGGAAAGTAGCGTTTTTTGAATTGCCAAATGTCAATAAAACCTCCATTAGGCACCAATGTCTTGGGCTCAATACTATTGAGATACGATTATAGCTCCTTTGCGTGGCATCCAATTGTACCATGATGCACAACTGCAATAACAACTATTTCAACTTATCGTTTAGGATTCAAAATTGTGATTTAATTATATGCAAATAGCTATATCATTTGTTAATTGATTGTACCGCAAAAATCATATAAATATGAGGAAACTGTTACCTTAATGTTATGAGAGCATACAAGCCATAATACTAATTTACTATTGTGTTAGTTTAAAAAAAACGATTCTATTTTTTAATTCTGTAATATAACATCTACTTTAGCGTAAATTATAATTTGATGGCGGGAAATTCCTTTGGAAAGATATTTAAACTCAGCACTTTTGGTGAATCGCATGGTGTTGCAATTGGAGGTATCATTGATGGATGTCCTTCGGGATTAAAACTCAATTTAGAAGCCATACAAAATGAGCTGGACAGACGTAAACCTGGTCAGTCTAAAATTGTAACGCAACGTAAAGAGCCAGATATCGTAGAATTTTATTCAGGTGTTTTTGAGGGTGTTACAACAGGTACTCCGATTGGTTTTGTAATTAAAAATACGAATCAGAAATCAAAAGATTACTCTCATATCAAAGACGTGTATCGCCCAAGTCATGCCGATTACACTTATGACAAAAAGTATGGTGTACGAGACTATAGAGGTGGTGGTCGTAGTTCTGCACGGGAAACTGCTTGTCGTGTTGTAGCAGGTGCTATTGCCAAGCAATTAATACATAAAGTTGAGATCAGAGCATTTACATCTTCTGTTGGTGACATTTTTGTAGAACAACCTTACCAAAACCTCGATCTAAATGCCATAGAAAATAATGCTATAAGATGCCCTGATGAAGCAATAGCTAAAAAAATGATCTCTAAGATCGAAGCCATTAAAAAGGAAGGAGACACCATAGGTGGCACCATAACCTGCGTTATAAAGAATGTGCCGGCAGGATTAGGCGAACCTGTATTTGATAAATTACATGCAGAGCTGGGAAAAGCTATGCTATCTATCAATGCGGTAAAAGGCTTTGAGTATGGTAGTGGCTTCTGTGGTTCACGAATGAAGGGAAGCGCCCATAATGATAAGTTTAATAAAGACGGTAGTACACAGACAAATCTATCTGGTGGCGTACAAGGAGGAATAAGCAATGGCATGGATATTTATTTCCGTGTGGCCTTTAAGCCTGTAGCGACTACCTTACAGAAGCAGGAAACAATAAATAGTAAAGGAGAAACCGTACAAATGCAAGGTAAAGGACGTCACGACCCATGTGTGGTCCCAAGGGCAGTTCCTATTGTAGAAGCTATGGCTGCATTGGTATTAGCAGATTATTTTTTGTTAGATAAAATCACAAGACTATAAATGGTTTCATCCTTTTCTTAGCATAATTCATATTAGGTCAATCTGAAAAATTGTTATGCTCAATGAGTTTTGATTGTTAAATTTATAAGCGTAAATCTGCATTTATGAAACTATCCCGAAGCGTCGTAGTAATTTTGCTTATTGTTAGTAGTATTGGTTCTGGTTGCACAACAGTTAAATCAGTTTCGTTCGAAAACTATGTAGATACAACAGCAAAACCAATTAAACTTCAAGCAAAAAAAACTTTCAAATTAAATAATGGTGATATTTATCTAAGCAACGCGTTTAATGGTGCACGCTTAAACGATGTGAAACAAATAAATGATACGCTTGCAGAAATTTATATTCAACCTGAAAATTCTCCAATTAATAATAGCCCTTATTATGCCTTTAAGGCATGGTCCGATCTGCCAACATCATTTTATCTTAGATTTAAGTACCCTAAAGGATATAACCATAGATATGTTCCTAAATTAAAAATAAATGATAAATGGAAAATAGCAGACTCCACACAACTTTTTACGAGCAAAGATGCGATGACCGTAAAACTAAGTTTGACAACTGAACCAATTTTGGTGTCTGCACAAGAGATTCAATCATCCGTTGACGTAAAAAATTGGTATTCGGCATTATTAAAGGGTAAAGATTTTGTGCATCTAAATTCTTACGGAACCTCTGTTTTAGGCAAAAATCTACCTGTTTTAGATATTCACAAAAACGGTAAGGATAATAAAGATCTAATTATTCTTTTAACACGACAACACCCACCAGAAGTCACAGGTTATTTTGCTTTTCAGGCATTTTTAGAAACTATATTAAAAGATTCAGAATTATCTAATACATTTTTGAATACATATAGGATTTTGGCTTTTCCCATTATGAATCCGGATGGTGTCGATTTAGGACATTGGAGACATAACGCCAATGGTGTAGACCTTAACAGGGATTGGTCCAGATATAATCAACCGGAAATTAAACAGGCGGTTAAGTATATTTCAAAAGCGATTAAAAAAAGTAAAACTAGAGTTATTTTGGGCTTGGATTTTCACTCTACGTGGTACGATGTCTTTTATACCAATGAGTCGAGGGCAAAAACTACAATGCCGCAATTTATTGATAACTGGTTTATCGCACTGGAGCATAATATACCTGACTATACAGTTAATGAAACTTCTAGTGATAGTGACAAACCTGTCTCGAAAGGATGGTTTTTATATGGACATGACGCCGTAGGAATTACCTATGAAATTGGTGATACAACTAGTAAAACTGAGATAAATCGCATCGGGAAAGTGTCGGCAACAGAAATGATGAAGATTTTATTGAAAAAATAATTCAATAATAAATTAATAAAAAGTCAAATATTAAATCCTTCATTAAAGATGTTTCATATGACGTTGTGAATACTGATCTGTGTCTAATAAATAATCACTTATTAAGGTTAAATCTTCCTTAACTAAAAACAAATATTTAACTTGGTGCCAATATTAAATTAAGAGTAAACGAGAGTAACTATGAAGAAACTAGCATTGCATTGGAAAATAATTATAGGGATGGTACTCGGTATCATATGGGCTTTAGTATCTAGCTCTATGGGCTGGAGTGAATTTACCATAAACTGGATTGATCCTTTCGGCACTATTTTTATAAATTTATTAAAGCTAATTGCTGTTCCTTTAGTGTTATTTTCTATTATTAGTGGTGTAGCAAATATTGGTGATCCTGCGAGTTTAGGAAGAATGGGTGGTAAAACGCTTGGGATCTATTTAGTTACAACTATAATGGCTATTACGTTGGGTTTGGTGCTGGTAAATTTAGTTAAACCAGGACAGCTAATAGATGAGCAGAGCCGGATTGACAATCGAATAAGTTACGAGATTTGGGCAGATGCTGAAGGTTATGAAATTAAAGACGGAATTAATTACTTACAAGACCCTGATTTTTTTGACCGTGCACAGGAAATTTCAGATTTATCTAAAAGCGAGTTACAGGAAGCAGCTGTCGCAGATAAAATGAATGCTGTTGAAAAACGAAAAGAAACGACTCCACTTCAGCCTTTAATTGATATTGTGCCAAGTAACTTTTTCTATTCGTTGTCAAACAACGGTTTAATGCTTCAAATTATATTTTTCGCCATATTTTTTGGTGTTTGCTTGCTATTTATTCCGGGAGATAAGTCTAAGCCAGTACTTCATTTGGTAGATGGTGTAAATGAGGTGTTTTTAAAGATGGTAGATATTGTTATGCAAGCAGCGCCATTCTTCGTATTTGCGTTGCTAGCAGGCGTTGTAAGTAAGATGGCAGGCAATGACATAGGTAAAGTAGTAGAGATTTTTAAAGGATTGAGTTGGTATTCTCTTACCGTATTGGCAGGTCTTTTATTAATGATATTTGTGGTTTACCCAGCTATACTAAAACTATTCGTTAAAAAAGTACCATATCAAGGCTTTTTTAAGTCTATGAGTCCAGCTCAAACCTTAGCCTTCTCAACGTCAAGTAGTGCTGCTACACTTCCGGTAACCATGGAGTGTGTTGAACAAAATCTAGGCGTAGATAAAAAAATCAGCAGTTTTGTGCTTCCTATTGGCGCTACTGTAAATATGGATGGGACAAGTTTATACCAGGCAGTTGCTGTAATATTTTTAGCGCAAATGCATATGATAGATCTCACCATTGGACAGCAAATAACCGTGGTCTTAACGGCAACTTTAGCCTCAATTGGATCGGCAGCTGTACCTAGTGCAGGTTTAGTAATGTTAATTATAGTTTTGAGTTCGGTGGGATTAAATCCAGCCTGGATTGCTATCATCTTTCCAGTAGACCGTATTTTAGATATGTTTAGAACGGTTGTGAATGTAACTGGTGATGCCACTGTATGTTCTATCATAGCAGATGGTGAAAATATGCTAGACTATCAATCTAAAGAGAATCCAACGGAGACATTTGATCTTGATTCTTAAGTTACAATTCGATATTTCCTGATAAATTTTTTAAATTTAGGACAACCAACAAAACCTTTTTAATAAATGAATGTTTGCTTTATAATGTATCCATGGGATGAAATAGACCCTGAAAATGATACAAGTATAGCTCTTATAAAAGAATGTGTTAAACGTGGTCATGGAGTGGCTATGTGCACACCGGCAAATTTAACGATAAGAGACAGTGTTACCAATGCCTTCTGCAATGTCATTGGCAGAATGGAAAAAGTACCATCGACCCTAAAATCGTTTTATAATAAAGCACGTCTTAGAGAAGAAATGTTACCATTGGCTGGCTTCGATGCTATATTTTTTAGAGCAAATCCACCTTTAGATCCAATAATGCTCAATTTCCTAGACTCTGTTAAGGATGATGTGTTTATTGTAAATTCATTACAAGGTATGCGTGAGGCTAATAACAAACTTTATACAGCAGCTTTTGGTGATGCCCATAGCAATATAATACCTAATACCCATGTGTCTAAAAATAAAAATTACTTAATTAAACAGATTAAGGAATCTACAGCAGATAAGATGATCTTAAAACCATTAAATGGTTTTGGTGGTTCAGGTGTAATATTAATTGAAAAGTCTGCTATGAATAACATTAATTCTTTACTAGACTTTTATATCACAAGTGGCGATGGAGAATCCAACTATGTTATTCTTCAAGATTATATAGAAGGTGCCGACCAAGGTGATGTTAGGATTTTGCTTCTTAATGGCGAACCAGTTGGATCAATGAAACGAATTCCTGGTTCTGATGACCATCGCTCTAATGTCTCCGCAGGAGGGAGTATAGCTAAACATACACTTACAAAAGCTGAGAAAGCATTGTGCAAACAAATTGGCCCAAAACTTGTTAAAGATGGACTTTATTTTGTTGGTATTGATGTTATTGGTGGTAAATTAGTTGAGGTTAATGTCATGTCTCCGGGAGGTATAACATATATCAATAAAGTCTATAAAAATAAAAGAAAAGTTGAGGAGAAAGTCATTGATTTTCTTGAAAGTAAGGTGATAGACCAATTACAGGCTTTTGACAGACGTGCCAGATTAAGAAAAACAGTCGAAGAGGCTTAGTTATTTAAAAATTTGTAGTGTTAAAGCATGAAAACAATAGATTGGACTAGAGACGAACTGGTAGCATACATATTACTATTTGCAGCAAATTCTGATTTTAAAGAGGATAATAATGAGCGGAATGTTATTTTGTCTAAAGTGAATATGGAGACTTTTCAGGATATTCAGGAAGAATTTGAAAATGACAACGACTATCAGGGCATTAAAAAAATCATGACAAGTCTGGAACAGCATAATTACACTAAAGAAGATATAGATTTGCTTATGGCAGATATTAAAGTGTTGTTTTTTTCAGATGGAGAATTTAATATTTTAGAACGTAATATGTTAAAATCCCTAAAACGTTTATTCAAAACTATATGATGCAAAAACTCTCCATAGATGCCATCATAAAAAAAATTAACAATGAAGAAACCTTTCATGCGGTTTCGAACGACTATTCATTTACAATAAAAATTGAAGAATACCTTCCATATGCCTGTGCGGCTATACATGACGGACATCAATTTAGAAAGGATCTTTGGGATAACTGTCTGCATACTGAATACGAACGTTGGTACGAAGAAGATCCGGAGACCAAACGTATGGTAGACTCACAACCTATTGTTATTGCAGGTTGCGACTCTCGTTTTGAATATGATTTAAATAGAGCACCAGAAAATGCAGTTTTCGATACAGCTTGGGGAAAAGAACTCTGGAAAGAGCCACTACCAATTCATCAGAAACAACTCAGTTTAGAGAAACATGCCAATTTTTATAAAGTAGTAAAAGCACTTGTCTCAAAACTACAAGAGATGTATCCCAATGTTATTGTTTATGATATGCATAGTTATAATTGGAGACGCTGGGATAGGGAAGTACCAACTTGGAACTTAGGGACCTCAAATATTGATAATGACAGATTTGGTTTGGAAGTAGAGACCTGGCGTAAGGCACTTTCATCGATTCAGCTGCCATACGGAATTAAACAAACAGCAGCTATAAATGATACATTTCAAGGAAATGGCTATTTTCTTAAATACATCACCGCAAATTTTAAAAACACATTAGTCCTTGCTACTGAAATAGCAAAAATATACTGTAATGAATATACCCAAATTATATATCCAGAAGTTGTAGATGCCGTGTCACATCAACTTGGTCCTTTATTAAAAACTCACGCTGAGAACTTTAGTAAATCTTAATTTATAACATGACCTCAGAAGAAAATATTAAAATAGGATCGTCCGTAATAAAAGAGATTTGTGCCGATCTATCTGATGGACTACCGGTAAATATTGCATTACCTGCTAACGGGATTTTACACATAGATAAATTATTACCTTTTATATGTGTTTATAGATTTAATGAATTAGATATATATTTTTCAAGAATAGTAAAAACACAAGCTTCCTATTTAATTGTAAATGATAAAGTTGATATTTCGCATTTGCTTGAAGCAATTAGAGTCATAATTTCAGCAAAATTTCAAACCTTCTTAGTGCTAGAAGTTTGGCCGGATGAAAATGATAATAGTAACGCCTTTCAGATTTCCTGTCCCGAAGGAAAGGCGCCGGCAACGGTAACTGCGTTACAATCTGGTTTTGAAAAACTTCAAGATATTTATCCAAATATAAAGGTAAATATCGATAACTCTAAGTATAGGTACCCTGATCACCTCAAACCACTCTTTAAGGTTGATGAATCAAAAAAGAAAGGGACCTTAGTTATAGGTATTACCCTGCCTGTCTTATACAAAAATGAAGCTACGAATGAGTTATATGCCTTGTTCTTTAGAGCGTATTATGCTGTATTTTCTGAAACGATAAAGCGGGCTGTATTTGAATTTATAAGGGTTCAGACTACCGATGATTTTCAGCACTATTTAATGCTGGGTAAAACTAATCTAGATGAAGTAACACTTAGGTCCGATGCGGCTCTTGCAGAAATAAGTGAAGGTATGTCCTTTTTGCTGCGAACAACGCCTGTAAATAGCAACGAAGAATGGAAAAACTTCAGAGATAACAAATTTGAAAAGGTACCATCTTTTAAATATCGACTAATTTCATTAGATCCTGAGCTTGAAAAACGTAAATTATATAATATCCCAATTGACGAAGTAGATGACCCAACAATAGCATTTATTCTCAGAGGAAAGCGGTTGGAGATAGAAAAGCAGTTAACCATGCTGGAGGAACGAGGCACCAAAAACTTTAGATTTGTGGGTGAAAGCCTCTATGGCGTTATAAAAAAACATGTTTTAGAACAGGCTAAACATATCCTTAAAACATATCCAAAAAGGGAAGTCGTTAAAAGTAAAAAGCGATACAATTGCTATGAATTTGCTGAACATGCTCAAAAAGAGCTTGATTATTACAAACCAAAATTTCCTGATCTAGATCTATCATTAGAAATAAGAAATGATGTAGCTGGTATAATGGTATCAAAATCGAAATTACTAATAAATGATGAAATTAGTTTAGACGCGAATCGATGTGATGCATTAATCCAACATGAAATAGGCACACATATTTTAACCTATTGTAATGGTAAGCGTCAACCTTTGCATCAAATGTTCGAAGGCTTTGAAGGCTACGATCAGTTACAAGAAGGCCTGGCCGTTATTGCAGAATATTTAGTAGGAGGATTAACCGTGAATAGGTTAAGGCTGTTAGCGGGTAGAGTAATTGCGGTAGAATCTATGGTAAATGGAGCAAATTTTATAAAAACCTTTGATTTACTTTGTAGAGAATACGGGTTCAGTAATCGTATAGCCTATTATATTACCATGCGAGTTTACAGAGGAGGTGGTTTAACGAAGGATGCCGTTTATTTAGCAGGTTTAATAGACTTATTAAAATATTTAAAATCCGGTGGAATTCTAAGTAATTTGTATACAGGTAAATTTAATGTTACCCATATAGATTTGATAGAAGAATTGTTATATCGAGGTGTTTTAAAAGATCCAGAATTACCGCGATTTTTAGGACGAGAAAGTGTTCAAAAAAGACTTGAAAAATTAAGGAACGGTATAGATATTACCGATCTAGTAAATTAATAACTACATTTTATGAAAATTGCATTTATTATAAATGATCATGCTACCGAGAAATCTAATTATACGACACCGACATTAGGCTATGCAGCCTACAAAAGAGGTCATGATGTATATTTTATAGGCGTTGGTGAATTATCTTATGCATCTAAAGGACATTTGTCTGTGCGTTGCAAAACTATTAGTGACAGGACATTTAATAATGTTGATACATTTTTTAAGGCCGTTCAAAATGAAGATTTTTCAATAATTTCTTCTGAGAATTTAGATGTTCTGTTTTTACGTAATAATCCGGCAGATGAAATAAATGAACGAGAATGGGCTCAAAATGCAGCATTTATATTTGGTGAAATTGCGATGCGAAATAATGTTTTGGTATTAAATCATCCTAGTAGTCTAGCAGGTGCAGTGAATAAAATGTACTTTCAGCATTTTCCAGAAATTTTAAGACCAAAAACAGTAATAACACGGGATCATGATGAAGTAAAGCGATTTTTTAAAACGCAAAAACAAAAGATGATCCTCAAACCTTTACAGGGTTCAGGAGGCACTAATGTTTTTATGATGGATAAAAAAAATGAGCATAATCTCTCACAAACTATAGATGCTATTTGTAGAGATGGTTTTGTTATTGCGCAGGAATATTTGCCAGAAGCCAAGAATGGTGATACTAGGCTATTTCTTATGAATGGTAAGCCTTTGCAGGTAGATGGTAAGTATGCTATAATGCAACGTGTTAATGCGAGTGGTGATATTCGAAGCAATATCCATGCTGGAGGCCGTCCTGAAACTGCAAAAATGACTGATAAAATTATGGAGCTGGCAGATATTGTAAGACCAAAACTGGTCCAGGATGGAATGTTTCTGGTAGGTATAGATATTGTTGGTGACAAGCTCATGGAAATTAATGTTTTTAGTCCAGGTGGATTAAATGTTATGGGAGATATGTATGATGTGGACTTTTCTACGCCAGTCATAGAATCTATCGAGAAAAAAGTCCGTTATAAAAAAATGTATGAAGATTATCTGTTTAATAGTAGATTAGCCACACTATAAAGTTGCTCATCTTATGGATGTAAACTGTAAGAGATTTGCTTAAACTTGGTGACTTATTAAACGAAATCTAAGTATTAATTGATAAGTTTTATTTTCTTCTTAATGCGCTTCAAGGATTTTATTGACATTAAAAATTTATTGAACAATTATAAATGTGATACATCGAAAATATTAAACTTAAATTAGGACATATTTTATTTTTGTAATGGAAAAATAATATACCAAATAATTGGGTGTTATTTGACCATTTAATAAATGATTGAATTTTGTTTAGATTAAAGTAGTTTTAAGTAAGTTGTTAATTTAAAGAAGCCTTTTAGTGTTGATGCTAAAAGGCTTTTTTAGGCTATAAACTTAGATTGTAACTCAGGTGTAGGAATCATACAAGCATCTTTTTTGCCAAACCATTTGTAGCGATGTTTTGCAATATAGTCGTAAACCCAGTTTCTTATAGAAGTCGGAATGCTATAAAATATTATCATTAAATTAGTAGGAAATCCCAAATGCTTTGCAATTAATAATGCGGCTGAAGATTTATACTTCATGGAATTTACTTTGGGATTATATAATAATATAGAATCGGTTTTGTTAACATCGATTTGAAATTTATTTATAATGTAATCACCAACATCACTTTGTAATGGAGCAAACACAAATTTATTTTTCTTATCTCTTTTTATGATATATAATACACTGCTGTTGCATAAATTACAAATACCATCAAAAAGAATTAAAAGTTTGTCTTGTGGTATATTATAATTCATCTTTTGCTATTTGTATAATTCTATTTTAAATAAGGCTTTAACGGATTTATTTTTTTGCTTCCACCAACTCCAGCAAATCTAAATTGACATTGGTTGTAAAAATACCATAATTTACATTCGCCTTATTCTTTTCTATGGAGTCTATGGATCCAACGGCTTTGCCATCGTGCATTCTAACACGATCTCCAACTTTTAAAATAGGCTTTGGTTTTTCTATAACAACTTCTTTTTTCTTAGCTGCTTTCTTTTTGTTCCGTATAACTTCAACTTTTTTATCAGCTTCCTGTTTAATCTGTTTTTCCTTAGCCTTCTCTGCTTGTTTTTGTTTTGCCGATATCTTTTTACGTTTCGAATTTTCTATTTGAACTAATCTAAATAGTTCAGCCATTAATTCACGCTTTTTCTTGTTTTCAAAATACTTTTCTGAAATATCATTTACTTTCTGTCCTAGATATATAAGCCTTTGATTACTATCGTAGAGCTCCTGAAAACTTTCGAGTTTTTTCTGAATTTTAACATTGGTTTCCTCTAGTTTTTCGGCTTCAGATAGTTTCTTTTTTTCATTTTCTTTAAGCGATCGTTCTGTGCGTTCTAACTTACTTCGTTCCTTCTGTAATTTCGCGATTGTAGCATCAAAACGAACCTTACCACGTTCAATTTTCTTTTTAGACTTATTAATTAAACTATAAGGGATCCCATTTTTTTGCGCTACCTCAAATGTAAAGGAACTTCCGGCTTGGCCTGTAACCAGCTTATACATGGGTTCCAGACTTCTTTCATTAAATAGCATATTGGCATTTTGCATATGAGGTAGCTCATTAGCTAGTAACTTTAAGTTAGAGTAATGTGTCGTAATTATACCAAATGCCTTTCTGTCATAAAATACTTCCAAAAAGGTTTC
This sequence comes from Winogradskyella sp., assembly GCA_013002225.1. Lineage (GTDB taxonomy): Bacteria > Bacteroidota > Bacteroidia > Flavobacteriales > Flavobacteriaceae > Winogradskyella. Next base: position 7,827 of record JABDKL010000045.1, on the reverse strand, counting down.
AGCCAGAGCGCCACCCAATTCAGGATCACTTCCTGTTCCAAACTCATCAATTAAAAAAAGGGTGTTTTTATTACACTTCTTAAGAAAATAATTCATCTGTTTTAAACGGTAGCTATAAGTGCTTAAGTGGTTCTCAATGGATTGGTTATCTCCAATGTCACTTAAAATCCTATCGAATAGACATACCTTACTGCGCTCGTGAACGGGTAATAGCATCCCACTTTGAAACATGGTTTGTAATAAGCCCACTGTTTTTAAAGTTATACTTTTTCCTCCCGCATTTGGACCTGAGATAACAATGATTCTACTGTTGTTATTAAGCGAAATGGTTTGTGGATAGGTCTTATTACCCTTTTCTTTATTAGTTAAATAGAGTAGTGGGTGATAAGCGTCTTTGAGCATTAATTCTTTTTCATCTGATATTTCTGGTAAGATCGCATTCATACCTTTTGCGTACTTAGCTTTGGCAGAAATTACATCAATCTTTGTTAAAAAAGATTGGTATTGATGAAGTAAGGGTAAGAATAATCGAATATAATCTGTAAGCTCCTTTAAGATTTTAATGACTTCCTCTTTCTCTTCGTATTCTAAATTATTAAGTTCTCTGGAGTATTGTAAAGTGGTTTCTGGTTCAATATAAACAATGCTGCCTGTTTTGCTTCCTCCCATGATGGCACCTTTAACCTTACGGCGGTACATGGCTTTTACAGCAAGTACGCGCTTGTTATCTACAACAGATTCTCTTATATCGTCTAAATATTCAAGATTATGATAGGTTGTTAAAGCAGTGGAAAAACTACTATTTATTTTTCCTTTTAGTTTACTTATGGATTGTCTTAATTGTAAAAGTGTAGGCGATGCATCGTCTTTTATATCACCAAAACGATCTACAACAGCATCAACATGCTCTATTATAGCAGTGGTTATTTCTATGTCATGTGCATACCTGTTGAGATTAGGATAATAGGTTTTTAATTTCTCAAGGTATTTTATAATGGTATTGGCAGTTAAAGATATACCTACAAGTTTTTTTAAACTTGCTACCTCCAAATAGGTGTTTTCGATCTTTAAAAGTTTTAGCTCTTTATTGATACTTTCAAAACCATGATTTGGAATGCGATTATCATTATCAAAAGAAGATAAATACTCATTGACATAGTCTAGCTCAAGTTTTAGTGCGTCTTTTTTTTCAAAGGGTAAAATTGACAAAACCGCCTCTTTACCGAGGGTCGTTATTGTATGCTCACTAACTTGTCCTAAAACCGTAAAAAATTCTAAATCCTTTAAAGTTTTATCATGAATTTTTATCATGAGTATGATATGTATTTAGACTTGCAAATTTAATGTAAATCAAGGTATATGCCTAATTCCAAATATTCCTACTTTAATTCTTATTTTTGATCAAAATTTAATAGAATGCAAGTTGATATACACTCAAGTTGGTACCCATTACTGAAGGGTGAATTTGATAAATCATATTTTAAGGATTTAGTAAAGTTTGTAAAAACGGAATATCAAAAATTTCAATGTTTTCCAAAAGGATCTCAAATTTTTAATGCATTTAATCATTGTGCATTTTCAGATTTGAAAGTAGTTATTATAGGTCAGGATCCTTATCACGGTATAGGACAAGCCAATGGATTGTGTTTTTCTGTTAATGATGAAGTGAAACATCCACCATCACTAATCAATATTTTTAAAGAAATTGAAAAAGATATTAGCGTTACATATCCTGTAAACGGTAATTTAGAGCCATGGGCAGATCAGGGTGTATTGTTATTAAATGCGACATTGACTGTTAGAGCGCATGAAGCAGGTAGTCACCAAAATAAAGGCTGGGAAATTTTTACTGATACGGTTATTAAAGTAATAAGTGAGCATAAAAACAATGTTGTTTTTTTGCTTTGGGGTGGTTTTGCAAGGAAGAAAAAGAAACTAATTGATACAACTAAGCATTTTGTTTTAGAGTCAGGACATCCTTCTCCATTAAGTGCTAACAGAGGATACTGGTTTGGAAATAAGCACTTTAGTAAAACTAACTCCCTGTTGGAGCAAGCTGGTTTGTCTGCAATTGAGTGGCAGTTACCTTAGGTTTAGCAGTATTATTTTTTAGAACAGTAGGCCTTGTACTATTTGTAGGTTTAGAAGTCTTATTACAACTAAATATTAATAACAAAAAGTTTACAGCAACCAAGAAAGATAAAATCAAAGTAAGAGTGATAATCATAAATTCTGTGTTGATAAATAGCTTTAAGTTGTTCAGCAAATATAATTAAAATTTTGTAATGGTGCTGTTTACAAGGGGTTTAATGTTTGATCTAAAAATGAAAAGCAACTATTTTCCTAACTAATTAGTTAACTAAAATGGTTAACTTAATATTAGCTTAATATGGATTAGGTTCATGAACAAGTTCGTTATAATTCGCTTTTCGAGGTATAATATTTAATTCTAAAAGTTGATCTTGAACACTATTTATTGTTTTTTCGCTTATAACCTCTTGCGACCATTCTGTAATCGAAAGCCACTCCTGGACATCGCTTAATTCTTGTTCGTAACGGTTTGCAATCGTGTTGTCTATACTCGGTATAGATTTAAAATCCATTGTTGTTTCATTAATAATGCTTAAAATATCGTTTAATACATTTTCGTTGTTATCAATAAACTCGTCTCTTACGGCAATTACAAAACAGGGCCAAGGAGATGGACAATTACCTATTCTTCTAAAAATCCCATCATCCACAATGGGTTTGGTGGTGAATTTTTCCCACATAAAATAGTCCGCCTCACCCTCAGTTAATCCCTTAATGGCACCATCTAAATTTTTAATTACTTCAAAGTTTAAATCACTTTCTAAATTCCATCCATTATTTTTTGCGTTAATATATGCCATTAAGTGAGATCCAGAGCCATATCGACTTATTGCAGCTCTTGACCCTTTTATATCCTTAATTGTCTTATAATTTGAGTTTGCTGCAACATGTATACCCCAAATTAAAGGGGTTTTTACAAAAGTTTGTACAATTTTCGATGGATTACCTGCAATAATATCTTTAATAATGCCTTCAGTGAGGATAACAGCGATATCAATATCGCCTGACCGTAATCCGTTACACATAGCACCTGTGCCACCATAGTAGTCATGCCACCTAAGATTTATGTCTTTAGCTTTATATTCGCCTTGCTTTAAGGTAAGGTACCAAGCTAAATTAAAATGTTCTGGTACACCTCCGATATTAACCTTTTTCATTTATATATTCACTATACGCTCAAGAGCGTATTGGATTAATTTTTCTACTGTTTTCTTTGGGGCTTTACTAAAATCGCCTGTTGCCCTATTTGCTATAATTGCATTTAAAGAAAGTGCTTCATGTCCTAATAATTTTGATAGCCCATAAATTACAGATGTTTCCATTTCAAAATTTGTAATTCTAAAATCTTTATAGCTAAAACTATCTAATTTATTATTAAGACCTGCATCGTGTAGCGGTAATCGTAATACGCGTCCTTGTGGACCATAGAAGCCACCAGCAGTTCCAGTCATTCCTTTAAAAACAGCTTCATTCTCAAAATACTTTTCAAGATATTTACTGTTATTTATTATAATTGGTCTGGCTTTGTTTTTATCCCAATTTGTATGCTTTATAAATGCGTCTTCAATCATCGGATTACTAATACCTTCGATTTGATAAAAATGCAACATGCCATTTACATCTAAGGCATGTGTGCTCATTAAAAATGCGTCAACCGGAATATCTTTTTGTAGTGAACCAGAAGTACCAATTCTAATAATATTGAGACTGGTAAGCTCTGTTTTTGGTTGACGTGTAGTTAAATCTATATTAACCAGAGCATCTAATTCGTTTAAAACAATATCGATATTATCTGGCCCTATACCTGTTGAAAGTACTGTGATCCTTCTGTCTTTATAGTACCCTGTCTGGGTTTTAAATTCACGTTTCTGCGTGCTAAACTCTATACTATCGAAATGCTTCGTTATTTTTTCGACACGATCCTGATCGCCAACAAAAATTATTGTGTCAGAGATATCCTGTGGTTTAAGATTTAGATGGTATACACTACCATCTGGATTTAATATTAATTCTGAATTTTTAATCGGCATTCCAAATGGTTTTAATAAGTTTATTCTGTTTTATATGAAATTGATATTGAAGCCGGTCAATACCACCATAAATCATATCGTCGTTAATTTCCTTTGCAAAGTTATGTTGCCTTAATAACGCTTCATGGCCTTTTCTGTTTAGGGTAATTCCTTCTTTAGTTTCGTCAAAGAACAAGTCTAGCTTATTAATTGTCCGCATTAACTGTATATCGCCAAATCCATAAAAACCTTGATAATTAAGGCTATATCCAAGAAGATGATCTTTGGATTTTATGAAATTATCTTTAACTAACCTTAGAATATTTGCCTCTAACACACTTAAGCCACTTTTTTGATGTGGAAATCGCTTAAGGTGTGCCTTTAGACAATTACTGAGGTAAATAAAGTTTGATTCCTTTACAATGTAAGGTTTAAGAATATTATGATCTTTTCCGCAATATGTTCGCCAGATGGCAATAGCCAAATCAATATCTTCCTGAGTTAACAAAATTTTGTTGTCGTAGTGATCTTTAAGCTGCTCCGGGCTAAGTTCACTTAAGCCCTTTAAAGTTTTTTCGCCTTCAACTCGCCCGCTACAGATTAGATAAAGTGGCTTTTTTATATCTCTTTGATGCAGTAAATTTAAAACGCCAATTAAATTAAGGTGACAAAATAAATCATATTCAAACCAGAGATTAATTTCATCATATGGCGATACATCATTTAGTTTAGATAGCTCCCTATTTAGCTCATCGGTATTTACTTCAATGTTATAGTATTGTTTTAGAAATTGACTGCGAATACTAAAGAATTCATCTGAGTTTATAGCTGCTATTGTTGGGCCTTCACATAGCATTTCCTGCCAGGTTAAAATATCATCCGTAAAGTCTAATTCTCTTAGATAATTGGTAAGGTTATTACCGTTTGTTATATGCAAACTTTTTTTGCTCATAAATATTAGCCGCCAACGCGTTTAACATTGAAGCCTTTATTTTTGAGAATGGACATTATATCATCTCGGTAGTCTCCTTGAATTATTATCTTTTCATCTTTATAACTTCCGCCAACACTTAGCTTAGTTTTAAGTTCCTTTGCCAGATTTTTAAAGTCCTCTGTAGCACCTGTATAACCCTCTAGAATCGTAATAGGCTTACCTTTTCGCTTTTCGTATTTACAGATAATAGGATCATCTTGTAACCAAAGTCCGTCGTTTTCTAACTGCTCATTGGAGGTTTCCTCAGGGACGTGCTCAGGAAAAAGGTTTTTTAATTGATCTTGTAAATCCATATTTTTTGGCTTGTTTCAAGGACAAAAACTTAAGATGGTTTTAGAAACTGTCTGTATCCTTGAATTTGTAAGCTATTTTTTTATCAGTCCAAGTTCAATTAAGCGTTCGTTTAAGAACTCTCCTGCTGTAATATCACTATATAATTTTGGGTTTTCATCATCAATACAACTATCTAATACATCTAATTTCATTTCGCTAATTGGATGCATAAAGAAGGGTATAGAATAACGAGACGTTCCCCAAAGTTCTCGTGGTGGATTGACAACTCTATGAATAGTAGATTTAAGCTTATTATTGGTATGACGCGAAAGCATATCGCCAACATTTATCATTAACTCATCCGGTTCTGCAATAGCATCAATCCATTCACCATCATGACGCTGTACCTGTAGTCCACGGCCCTGAGCTCCCATTAACAATGTTATTAAATTGATATCACCATGTGCAGCTGCTCTTACAGCATTCTTAGGTTCTTCTGTAATTGGTGGATAATGAATAGGTCTTAAAATTGAATTCCCATTATGAATGTAACCGTCAAAATAAGTCTCCTCTAGATCTAAATGTAAGGCTAAGGCTCTAAGAACATATTTTGCTGTCTTTTCTAACATAGTGTAGGCTTCTTTACCGACAGTATTAAAATTTGGTAATTCTTTTACCTCTACATTTTCCGGGTACTCTTTACGACGTTCTTCATCATCTTCCACATATTGGCCGAAGTGCCAAAACTCCTTCAAATCACCTTCTTTTTTACCTTTAGCACTTTCTTTACCAAATGATACGTAACCTCGCTGACCTCCAATACCAGGAATCTCATAACTTTCTTTTACTTCTAATGGTAAATCGAAAAAGTTTTTAACCTCTTCATAAAGATTATCAACTAATTTATCATCTAAAAAGTGGCCTTTAAGCGCTACAAATCCTATATCCTCGTATGCTTTGCCAATTTCTTTTATAAACTTTTGCTTTCGTTGTGGGTCTCCAGACGTAAAATCTTTTAAATCTACACTAGGTATTCTATCCATTGGAATAATGTTTAGTTGTTAAAATAATATACAAATGTAACGAAAATAGTGGTATTATATAAGGCTTGTACGACTGATAATTTTGATAAGCATACTACATTATTGAATCAATTTTATTTACATTTGAGACATTAATCAATTAAACTTCTATGCCAACAATCACAAAAAGTAATATAGATTATGATAAACGTAATTTAAGTGATAAAGTATTATTAAAACTTTATCATAATATGCTTAAACCTCGGCTCATAGAAGAGAAGATGCTAATTTTATTGCGCCAGGGCAAAATTTCTAAATGGTTTTCGGGAATAGGACAAGAGGCTATTTCTGTTGGTGTTACCATGGCATTAAAGCCTGTTGAATATATATTACCAATGCATCGGAATTTAGGAGTTTTTACAACTCGGGACATCCCGTTGCAGCGTTTGTTTAGTCAGTGGCAAGGAAAAGCTGGAGGATTTACAAAAGGAAGAGATCGTTCATTTCATTTTGGTACACAAGACTATAATATTGTAGGAATGATTTCTCATCTTGGACCGCAGTTGGGTGTTGCAGATGGCATTGCTCTGGCTAATTTACTAAAAAATAATGGTCAGGTTACAGCAGTTTTTACGGGAGAAGGTGGAACTAGTGAAGGGGATTTTCACGAAGCTTTAAATGTGGCTTCAGTATGGCAATTGCCTGTAATTTTCTGTATCGAAAATAATGGTTACGGCTTGTCCACGCCAACATATGAACAATATAATTGCAAGCATTTAGCAGATAGAGGTAAAGGTTATGGTATAGAGTCGTTCGTGTTGGATGGAAATAATATTATCGAAACCTATACAAAAATCAAAAAAATTGCTGAAAGCATACGTAAACGACCTAGACCAATTCTGATTGAGTTTAAAACTTTTAGGAGAAGAGGCCATGAGGAGGCAAGTGGTACAAAGTATGTACCTGATGAGCTAATGCAAGAATGGGAAGCAAAAGATCCGATAGAAAATTACAGAAATTATCTCTATAGCAAGAAAGTGTTAACTACTGAGATTGATAAGCAGTATACAACTGAAATTAAAGCAGAAATAGATAGTGCACTTGAATCTGCATATGCCGAAAAGGATATTATTCCTGATGAAACTAAAGAATTAAATGATGTATTTAAAGCTTTTGATTATCAACAGATTGATTCAGGTAAACAAACGACAGAATTACGATTGGTCGATGCTGTTTCTGATGGGCTTAGACAGTCTATGGAAAAGCATAAAAATTTAATTTTAATGGGTCAGGATATTGCCGAATATGGTGGGGTTTTTAAAATAACTGAAGGATTTGTAGAGCAGTTTGGTAAAGCACGTGTTCGAAATACACCTATATGTGAATCTGCTATTGTTGAAATAGGCATGGGCTTATCAATTGCTGGAATGAAAGCTGT
>JABDKL010000044.1 GCA_013002225.1 Winogradskyella sp. | reverse complement strand
CACATCTTTGGTCATTGTTGCAGAAAACATGATGTTTTGTCGACGTTGGGGCAAAATATCAAAAATGTTTAATAACTGATGTCTAAATCCTAAATCTAGCATAACATCCACTTCATCAATAATAAGTTTTTGTATCGACTTTAATTGCAATACTCTACTAACTGCCAAATCATAAAGCCTTCCTGGTGTAGCCACAATAATATCTTGCCCTTGTGCCACGGCTTGCTTTTGTGTATTTATATTAGTGCCACCATAAACGCCTAAAACTCTAGTGTTTATGTATTTAGAGAGTTTTTCAATCTCATCAACAACTTGCACAACGAGCTCTCGAGTTGGGACTAAAACTAACACTCTTGGATTGTCTTGTCTGGAATATTTTAAATTTCTCAACACTGGTAACATATAAGCAAAGGTCTTACCAGTACCTGTTTGAGCAATACCAACAACATCTTTACCAGATGCAACAACACTAAATGCCTCTGCTTGTATTGGAGTAGGGCTTTCAAACCCTAAGTCGTCAATGGCGTTATATAATGGTGTATTTAAATTTAATTCTTGAAAAGTCACTGCACTAATTTTGTTGCAAAGCTACTACATATAATCTATATTAAACCAAAAGTGCGTTATCAATCACAATTGCGTAACTCGCTTTAAATGTAGAATTTGTCGCTAACTCTATGATGCCTTCCTTTTCAATTAATTGTTGCGATGTAGATTCGCTATCGGCAATTCCCAGCCATGGCTCTATACAAACATATGGTGCGTTTGGTTTTGCCCAAATACCTAAAAACGGAAAATCATCAAAGCTTACAGTTAATATTGCACCATTAGTTTTATGCTTTAAAGTAACTTTTTTAGATTTCAAATCTTTAAAAATCAACGCATCTTCTTTAAATAAATCTGGTCTCAATAGAATTTTGTTTTCGTTAAAGACTGGTTTGGTCTGGTCGGTAACCAAACCAGTATTCATATTTAAAATATAAGACTCACTTTTTTCTGGTTTTTCGAATTCTAAATAGTAATCTGTGTACGCTTCATTTTTAAAAAGTGGACACTTAAAGGCAGGATGACCACCCACCGAAAAATAAAGAGCTTTATCATCTAAGTTTTGTATGCGATGATGAACTAATAGACGATTCTCAATGAGTTCATAGGTTAATTCAAACTGAAATAGAAAAGGATAAATTGCGTATAATTCAGGATTTGAGTTCAGACTAAAGGTCACCTTTGTATCAGTTTCATAGCTAACAGAAAATTGAGAACTGTTTCTTAAAAAACCGTGTTTTGGCATGTGATAGACCTTGCCGTTATAGTTGTACGTATCATTTTTTAAAGCGCCAATAATTGGGAATAAGTTAGGTGCGTGACTTCCCCATATTGCAGGGTCTGCCTGCCACATAAATTCTGTGTCGTGCTTTACTGAGGTAATATTAGATAATTCTGCTCCCTTAGGTTTAATATTAATTTGAAGCCATTCATTCTTTAAAAGAGGCATAGTTTTTATTTTACTGAAATATACAATTCTTACACAAATCAAAAGTATTCTCTTTATTTTTGTGACTGATATATTTTTCTGTTGAGAACCACAACTATTCATCATTTAAAACATCCCGAAACGTTTAAGCAGCAATTACTGCTATGGAGTCAACAGTTTGGTGAAGTGATCTGGCTAGACGCTAACAATCACAAAAGTAAATACAGTAAATACGATGCTATTTTGGCTGTTGATGCATTTACATCTGTTAAAACCGACTACTTTGACGCATTTAACCGCTTAGATGAATATCAACAATCAACTAAAGATTGGATTTTTGGATACTTAACCTACGATTTAAAGAATACAACAGAACACTTAAAATCTGAGAACTTTGATGGGTTAGAATTTCCGGATTTGTATTTTTTTCAACCCAAAAAGCTATTTCTATTTAAAGAAGATACTGTTGAGATTAAGTATCTCAAATTGGTTGATGATGAAGTTGAAGATGACTTAGAAAAAATTGAAAATTCAATAGATTTAAGAATTCAACATTCTGATAATTCAATAAAAATAAAACTAAGAATTCACAAGGACGACTACTTTGAGAAGTTGAGTAAAATGCAGGCTCATATTAGACGTGGTGATATTTACGAAGCCAATTTTTGCCAGGAGTTTTACGCTGAGGATAGTGCAATTAACCCTTTAGAAACGTTTAAAAAGTTAAATGAAATTTCTAAACCACCGTTTGCTACATTTTTAAAAGTGGAAGATAAATTTCTGTTATCTGCATCACCCGAGCGATATCTTAAAAAAGATGGGGATTTAGTTATTTCTCAACCTATAAAAGGAACAGCTAAACGCTCTGAAAATAAAGCTGAAGATTTACAGCTTGCTGAAAATTTAAGCAAGGACGAAAAGGAGCGTAGCGAAAATATTATGATTGTAGACTTGGTGCGAAATGATTTATCACATACCGCTGAGAGAGGTAG
>JABDKL010000030.1 GCA_013002225.1 Winogradskyella sp. | reverse complement strand
CCATTAGAATCATTATCCGCTAAGAATAAGTGAAAGTAAGGATTAGAAGGGATGGTATATCCAGCATTGATAATATTGTTAGTATAAGTAATAACATCTGCATTTCTAGATGTACCTGTGTAAACCTCTGCATTGAGATATAATTTAGCAAGTAACATCCAGGCCGCAGCTCTATCTGCTCTACCATACTCATTAGAGCGTGGTGCTGCCATATCATCAAGGATATCTAAAAGTTCTGACTCAACAAAATCAAATAAATCAGCTCTTTGAATCTGAGGTGGTAGAAAAGCTCCAATTGGATCATTTTCTGTAACAAATGGTGGATTTGCAAACAAGTCCATGGCATGCCAATACGTCAACGCGCGCATAAATCGTGCTTCTGCTCTGTAGACCTGAATTTCCGATCTTAAACTTGCTTCAACACCTCTGTCGCTTAGTTTACTATCTGTTGTCTGTCTTAAAAATTCGTTAGTTAATGCAACTTGATACAGTAAACGAGAATACATGGTTCTGATAAATTCATTACCAGACGTCCATATCTGGCCATGTAAATCTTGAATAGTACCATCATTCCAGGCAATTATTGCCTCGTCTGTAGTTAATTGCTGCATTTTCCAGTATAATCTCAAATAATTTGAGAAGCCTTCATCCAGACCTTGTAAATCTGGAGCACCTGCTGGTCCTTCCTGTCCGCTTAAAGAAATTCCGGCATAAATCTTTGCCAAAAATTGCTTATAAGCTTCCGGATTTTCAAAAGCGGCATCAGCAGTAAGACGTGAATCTTCTGGCTGTAGATCTAGCCTATCGCTACACGATTGCATAAAAAATGCAAGAGTAACAACAACTAGAACACTTTTAATTGTTCTTAACATCATAGCTTTGTTGTTTATATATTTATTTTTCATTTTTCTTAAAATGTAAAGTTTAGTCCAAGTACAATATCTCTTGTTCTTGGGTAAAAATTATTCTCTATTCCATTACCAATTTCTGGATCAAGACCGTCGTATTTTGTAATGACAAAAAGATTTGATGCAGTTAGTGATGTTCTTAAAGTGATTTTTTCGAAAGGTATTGTATAGCCTAGAGAGATATTATCTAATCTTACAAAATCTGCACGTTGGATGTAGAGATCAGAAAATAAATTCTGATTTGTAAATCCGGTATCTAATAAGCTAGCATGTCCATTAGCTTGGTAACCTGGCTGATTAACAACTGCGTTTAAATTACCTCTATCTGATGCACTATTATTATATACATAATTTCCAAAACTACCTCTGAATGTAAAATTCAGATCAAAGTTGTTATATCTAAAATTATTTGTAAAACCAATAAAGGCATCTGGTGTAGCCTTTTTATAAGGTTGTCTGTCTGCCTCAGTAATTTGATTATCTCCATTAACATCTACATAAGCACCTTCAACAGGATTTCCATTGCTATCGTAAACTTGTCTGAACACAAAGAAAGTTGTTGGATCAAAACCAGGCTTTAAAATTTGAATATTATTACCAACACCACCAGAAATTCCTCCAGTTAAAATAAAATAATTAGGATCATCATTTAAACTAAGACTTGTAATCTCTTGGTCTTGAAAAGTTAAATTAAAACTCGTGTCCCAACCAAAATTTTCCTTTTGGGCTATAACGCCATTTAATGAAAATTCTAAACCTCTACTAGTAACTTGACCGACATTGGTCGTTAATAAATCTGTCAGGTTAGATCCAGCTGCTGTTGGAACTGTAGATAATAAATCTTTAGTTTCTCTGTAATAAGCATCTACTGTACCAGTTAAACGGTTATTAAAAAATCCAAAATCTAATGCTACGTTATACTGGTCTGTTTCTTCCCATTTAAGGTCTTCGTCAAAACCTTCTGGACGTAATGTGCTTATAAATATCGGGTTACCATTAATAGTTGTGCCAAACTGTATATTTGCAGCATCGTTACGAGATGGTGTATAAAGACCTAAGAAACCATAGTTTGGACCAATCTCTTGTTGACCTGTAACACCCCAACCAGCCCTTAATTTTAAGTTAGAAAAGAATGAATTTTCCATGAATGCCTCATTAGAGATTTTCCAACCTACCGAAACTCCAGGGAAATAACCTACACGGTTATCTTCACTAAAACGTGATGAGCCATCGCGTCTAAAACTTGCAGAAAGCAGATATTTATCTGAAATATCAAAACTAGCTCTTGCAAAATAAGATTCTAAAGCGTTTCTGTTAATATCTGTTTGGGAAATATTTGTATTTGTTGTTCTATCAAAAAAGCCACTGATATAAAATTCCTGGAACGAATGACCAACAGTAAGGTCGATGTTTGTGTCTATAGATTCAATATCGGATTTATAATTTAAATAAAAGTCTAAAGATGTATTACGATTTAAACCGTTAGATACTTCATTTACAGGAAATGCCCCACTATTATTAGGGTTTGGCGCTTCATATCTAGAACCTTCATTCTCAGCATAATCAATACCTGCGTTCAATACAAAACTCAATTCCTTTAAAAACCAGAATTTATAATCTACATTGAAGTTAGCAATGACACGTTCGATAGTTTGGTTATTATCATAGTTGTCATTATCAAGTAAGAACAAAGGGTTTATTGGTGCAAGATTAGCAGAAGTTCCGTACTGTGTATAATCACCATTATCATCAAAAACAGATTGTGTTGGATCAAATGCGATCGCCGATCCTATGGCACCTTGATTAACATAAGTGTATTTATCCTGAATTGCTTTAGCTACTAAAGTAAGTTTTAAGTCATTGTCCAGTAAGCGTTGAACAAAAGAACCATTTATACCGTTTCTTTCATATAAATCCTGAAGTGGTCCTTCTTGAGATGCATGATTTAAATTTACACG
>JABDKL010000025.1 GCA_013002225.1 Winogradskyella sp. | reverse complement strand
CATCTCCAGCGGTGTATTTTACTGCCAGATCTAGCACTGGAATGTATTTTGATTACGTCAGTAATTCCGTATTATTTTCATCAAATGCTTCTGAAAGAATAAAAATTAATTCTACTGGATTAACTATTTCTAATATATCTGCCGCAACCTCAGATACTGATAAATTTTTAGTGTCGGACAGTGGCTTGGTAAAATATAGAACTGGCACACAAGTTAGAAGTGATATTGGAGCTGGAACAGTAACTGGAGCTACAGCAGCAACATCAGATTATCTAGACGGAATTAATGTTAGCGCCTCTACTACAACACCAGTGATTGGTCTTGATATAGACGGCTTAACAGAGCTTAGCACTATTGACAATCGAAGTTTTGACGATATATACGCACTATGTCTTGAAGACGACCAAGGGGAGGGTAATGTTAAAATTCCCATGGCAGGGATGCTTAGACAAAACACTGTGTTTTTATCTAACTTTTATGATAGCAACAGCACTAGTTCTACTTACTACTTTTTTCCTTTTAATACTTTAAGTGAAACATCTTCAAATCAATACTATAACAGCATACCTTGTTTTGCCGCTGGAAGGGTTGCAAGAATCATGATGATGAATATGCCGTCCGCTAACATGAGTACTGGCACTTGGACAACTCAAATAAGGGTAAGTAAAAACGGAAGCACAGCAAACACATCAACTGAACTAACTCCTACCTCATATGCTATTGGAGGAAGAATAGAATACAACCCCTACACATCTTTCTCTAAAGGAGATAGATTGCAGATTTCTTTTCAAAAAAGCACAACTAATGTGTTTTGGAACTCTGTTTCCTGTGTGGTTGTTTTACAATTTGGAATTATATAAAAAGCTATGGGAAATATAAACGAAAATATAAGAGGCAAAAAACTTTTTAAAGAAGGTTCTTCTGGTCAAAAAGCTGTTAAAGGTTCTGATGGAAAAATAACTGTTTCAAAAGAAATATTTAATGACTTGCAGGGATTAACAGATATTAGTGAAGTGTATAATGATGATGGTTTGTACCAGCAAAATAGATTTTTGTTAAAACAAATAGAAGACCTTAGAGAAGACGTCGAAGAGCTTCACGCATTCATAAAGTCGGCTTTTGGTAGAGATTACACTCAAGCTTCATCTAAGGGAGCTAAAGGCGATACTGGAGCAACAGGCCCACAAGGCCCACAGGGAGCAACTGGAGCAACTGGAGCAACTGGCCCAGCTGGTGCTGATGGTAAAAATGGTAGTGACGCTTCTGTAAGTGGATTCAAAGGTGAAAAAACAGTTGGTAAAGAAACCTGGACATTTGAGGCAGGTTTATTAAAATCAGTAAAATAAATGAAAACTTTTTTTAATGACGAGGATTATAATATAGAAACCGATGGTCAGATTAAAAATGTCAACGGTAATTTTATGTTTATCCCTTACATGGAGGGATTAAATGATCCTTTATATAAAAAATATATAAAAGAACTTTTAAAATTAGATTGGAAACACCACAAGCTTTATGTTGTTGGCGGCATACTTGAGGGGTGGAAAACTACCGATATAGATATTTGCGTTACCGGAAAAGTTGTGGATGAAACTAGAGCTTTAATGACGCAAGCAAGAGCTATTGGCCCTTTTGATATGTATTGGGTTAAAAGGTATGATAAAATATTTAAAGGTAAAGATAACGGAATTAAAGTTTGGAAGTTTGCTAAAGCTCACGATAGGTGGACTATTAACGGAAAGCAGTGGGACGGCAAGTGGAAAAAAGACGGTTTATTTCATATGTCTGGCTTATTTGAACCCAAACCAAATAGAACATATACTAAAGATGCTTTATTAATAAATGTTTAAAATATTTACTATATTTGTGTAAAACAATAATTAATTAAATAAAATTAAAATGAGTCAAAACTTAAGTAAAGAACAGTTAGATAAATTGCAAGGATTGCAGAATGAATTTAACGCAGTAAAATTTGAAATCGCTGATATGGAAATTAAAAAAAGCGATTTAATAAATAAAGTAGGCGAAATAAAAGGAAAATTTGCCGCTGAAGAAAAAGAACTAATTAAAGAGTTTGGTCAAAACGCTATTATTAATCTACAAACAGGAGAGGTAAAGCAGCCAGAGGAAACAGAAGAAAAATAATATGGCAAAAATAAGCAACGTATCGGCATATCCAAATATTAACAATGTTAGTGGATCTGATTATTTAATTATAACAGATTCTGAAAATAATTTAATGACCAAAACAGTTACGCTAACACAAGTTCAAACTTTATTTGGTATTGACACATACGTTGCTCATGTAGAAATTACGCCTACAGAACTGCAAAACATAGCTCCTTCTCCTAAAACAATTATTGCTGCTCCAGGCGCAAATAAAGTAATAGACTTATTGTCTATTTCTATATACGGCAGGTATGGAACAACAACATATGATTTTAGTGGTGATTTAGAATTTGATTGCAATTCAACTGTATATGCATCACTCCCAGCTGTAACTGCAAATTCATCACAAGACTTTGTTGTTAAAGCAATGGTTGGTGGTAGTTCAGCAAATCCTTTAGCCTTGTCACCTAATCAAGCTTTAGGTTTTACAGCGTCTGGCGGTAATCCAACACAGGGTGACGGTACATTTTTTGTTAATGCATACTACAGAATCCTAACAGTAGGGACAACATTTTAATTAAATGGATATAAGAAAAATTTCTATTGGAGCGGATTATAAATCCGGAGCAATGCACTACATAGTGGGTCAAGAAGTTTTAGGCGGTAAATACGCGATACATTTGATTCAAGAAGACGGTCTTGCTAAAAGTTTTAAAATCTGGATACATCAAGGTCAAGAGGTTTTGTTGTGGAAGGAGTTTAAAAAAACACTACCCATATCCTTAGAATACAATATAAATTTTTAATGAAATCACCTTTTTCTTTTATAGTTAAACCTTTGAATAATCGAAGGTATGATAATATAAAGCAGTATGGTGATATTAATTTTATAACAAGCACTTCTGAAGAAGACCATACAGTTTCTAATAGGTTTGCAAAAGTGGTTTCAACACCTATTAATTATAGAGGCCCTGTTAAAAAAGGCGATACACTTTTAGTTCATCATAATGTTTTTAAATTTTATAATGATATGTATGGTAACAGAAAAAGTGGGAAAAGTTTTTTTAAAGAGGATTTGTTTTTAGTAGATCCAGACCAGTTTTTTTTATACAAAAGCAATGGGGTATGGAAAGGGTATAATAAATATTGTTTTATAAAACCTTCTGAGGTAAAAGATTATTATATTACTAAGAATGGAGTAGAAGAGCCTTTATTTGGAACTATAAAATATATAAATGATGAGTTGACAGCCATGGGCTTAAAAGTAGGTGACGAAGTTTCTTATCAACCAGAAAGCGAATACGAGTTTAATGTTAATGGCGAAAAGCTTTATAGAATGTTTACTAATAATATAACTTTTAAAATATGATATATATTGTAGATAATTTTATAGAAAAAGAATTTTTTGAAATAATCAATGCTTACCTAGATAAAGGTCAGTTTGAAAAAATAAAAGCTGGGGATAAAGATTTTCATATTCAACATTCTAATGAAGACTTTGATTCGTATATGGCTTCAAAGCTATCTATAATAG
>JABDKL010000010.1 GCA_013002225.1 Winogradskyella sp. | reverse complement strand
ATCAAATGACGAAATATCTCTTTTCCTTTGAATTTCGAATTTTGGATTATTCTCTATGATGGCTTGAGCTTCTTCATAAGCAAAACGCGCATCAGAATAAGTAACTGTTCTACCAAACCATTGGTCTTTTATTTCGCATTTATCATTCATTTTAAACACTGCTGAAAACGTATACTTTTCTTCGTGTGGACGTAATGAACATGCGCCATTTGATAAACGCTCAGGCAACATTGGCACAACACGATCTACTAAATAAATAGAGGTTGCACGTTCGTAAGCTTCATCGTCTAAGACTGTACCTGGTTGTACATAATGAGAAACATCTGCAATATGAATTCCTATTTCATATAAACCATTATCTAACACTTTAAACGACAAGGCATCATCAAAATCTTTTGCATCTTTAGGATCTATAGTAAAGGTAAGATCTTTACGCATATCGCGTCGTTTAGTTATTTCCTCTTCAGTGATCGAAATATCTAAATCGTTGGCAAAGGATTCTACCTCGTGAGGAAACTCCATAGGTAAGCCATACTCTGCCATTATAGAATTAATCTCTGTACTGTGTTCTCCTGGTTTACCTAAAACCTCCTTTACCTTACCGTTAGGTGAATCTGCTTTATCTGGCCATTCCTCAAGAGTTACCAGTACTTTATCACCATCCTCTGCTTTATTAATCTTATTTATAGGCACAAAAATATCAGTGTACATTTTTGCACTATCTGCTACAACAAAGGCAAAATTCTTTTTATCGTGAATTTGAATGGTACCAACATATTCCGTTCTAGCACGTTTTATAATATTAGTAATTTCTCCTTCTTGTTTACCTCTATGACGTCGTTTGTAAGCATAAAACTCTACTTCATCTCCATCTAAGGCTTTATTAATATTATTTGAGGCAATAAACACATCTTCTTCAAAATCATCTGAAATTATATAACCATTGCCTTTACTAGACATATCTAAAATACCTGTATGGTATTCTGTATTTACTATAGCTTTAAACTTACCACGATCTACTTCTTCGATCTCTTGTTTAGCCTTAAGTTGTGCTAATTTTTTAATAATCTGGTTACGGCTACTGGCATCGTTAACACCAAGTTTAGCAGCAATTTGTTTATAGTTGAAGGATTGGTTTC
Source organism: Winogradskyella sp. (assembly GCA_013002225.1). Classification (GTDB taxonomy): domain Bacteria; phylum Bacteroidota; class Bacteroidia; order Flavobacteriales; family Flavobacteriaceae; genus Winogradskyella. Next base: position 6,816 of record JABDKL010000010.1, on the reverse strand, counting down.
TATCTTTTTTTAAAATACCTAAAATGGTATTTGTTAGGTTCGAAATCTTATTATTTCTCGATTTCCTTTTTTTCTTTTTTGTCATTTAATTTGTAATCATATTCATTTCCTAAAAGTGTTAGGAATTCTGTTTTAAAACTTAATTTGAGTGAAGAGCGATGATTAAGTTTGATGCAAAGCTACGTTATTAAAATTTAATAGGGTTTTGATAGGGTTAAATTAAGAAAAATTTCACTTATCAACATATATATACATATTATCATTTTTCTTTTAAAATTTAAAAAATAAAATGATGGTTATTATAGTCTGTTAATAGTTAGTATAACTTTTTTATGTTTTAATTGCAGAAGTTGTAGTTTACATTTTGTTACGGTTTAGTTAACATTAAATTTACATGTAAACCGTTCATTTTAAAGGAAATTTTAAAAGCTATTAACAACTGTTAATATGTAATGTTAATAGAAATAGATGATATGTATTTGACCGAAAAATGTTTATTAGCGTAAAAAGTATGTTTATAAATACACTGCTAAAAACTAACTAAAAAATTAGGTTTTTAATTATGAATTTTGGTTTGAAAAAATTATTAGATAATCCTAATTTTACTTTTAAAGACTTGTAAACAGTTATTAACAAGTAATGAGTGTTTCTATTAACCGACTTTAATAATTTGTAACTTTGTATAACTAATTTTGTTAATCTATTGAAAGACAATAAGTCTGAGATTAATAAAAAACTAAAACAGAACTAATGACCATTTCAATAGGAAACGACCACGCTGGTCCGGATTATAAAGTAGCTATAGTTAAACATCTAGAAGCTAAAGGACATACGCTTACTAATTATGGAACCAATTCTACAGATAGTGTAGATTACCCAGATTTTGTGCATCCCGTAGCAAAGGATGTTGATAGTAATACAGTAGATTTAGGAATATTAATTTGCGGTAGTGCAAATGGTGTAGCGATGACAGCTAATAAATATCCAAAAGTAAGAGCAGGTGTTTGCTGGACCAATGAAATTACCGAATTAACACGTTTGCACAACAATGCTAACATTATATGTATACCAGCGCGTTTTACCTCAATACCGCAAGCAATTAAAATGGTAGATACGTTTTTAAATACGGCATTTGAAGGTGGTCGTCATCAAAAACGGGTGGATAAAATTCCGTTATCATGTTAAATGGGGCACACGCATTCTCATAACCATTCTCACACACTTAACGATATTAATAGTCGTAATCTTTTTATATCTATACTTTTAAATATTGCCATTACAGCTGCTCAAGTTGTAGGTGGATTACTTTCTGGAAGTTTAGCATTACTTAGTGATGCGCTTCATAATTTTAGTGATGTTATATCATTAATAATTAGCTATGTTGCTAATAAACTTGTCAAAAAAAAAGCATCTATAAAACGAACTTTTGGTTACAAACGCGCAGAGATATTAGCCGCATTTATCAATGCTTCTACACTTATAATCGTTGCCATTCTTCTCATTTTTGAAGCCATAGAGCGCTTTCAAAATCCACAAGAAATAGAATCTAACTTGGTAATTTGGTTATCTACAATTGCCATCTTAGGTAATGGATTTAGCGTCCTATTATTAAAGAAAAATGCAAATGATAATATGAACATGAAAAGTGCATACCTTCATTTATTAACTGATATGATGGCTAGTGTAGCGGTTTTAACTGGAGGCTTATTAATGAAGTTTTATCAAATTTGGTGGATAGACAGTGCTCTTACTTTAGCGATAGCTCTATATCTAATCTGGATGGGATATGATCTCTTGAAAGAATCTACTAAAGTACTAATGTTGTTTACACCTGAGGCTATTCCGGTAGATGAAATTATCAAAGAAATTAACGCTTTTGAAGCTATTAAAAATGTGCACCATATTCATGTCTGGCAATTAAATGAAGAAGAAACGCATTTTGAAGCTCATGTAGATTTTGAAAAAGATATTACACTTTCTGAGTTTGATAGCATTTTAAATCAAATAGAAGAGATACTATTTCATAAATTTGAAATAAATCACATTAACATTCAACCAGAATTTGCCAAGTTTGATAATAAGGATGTTATTGTTCAAGACTAGTTTTTTATGCTAAATGTAAAAGTTAAATCTTTTGAAGAATTATCATTAAAGGAACTCTATGACCTTCTTCAATTGAGAAGCGAGATCTTTGTTGTAGAACAAAATTGTGTTTATCAGGATATTGATGGAAAAGATCAGAAGGCCCTACATGTTTTAGGTTATTTAGGTAATAAACCGGTTGCCTACACACGTATTTTTAAACCAGGTGAATATTTTGAGGAAGCTAGTATTGGGAGAGTTTTGGTAAAACAAAAGGCGCGTAAAAATAAGTTTGGATTTATTATAATGAAGGCATCAATCGATGCTATTAAAAAATATTACAACGAAGATAAAATCAGAATTTCAGCTCAAACCTATTTAAAGCGCTTTTATAATGGTCTTAATTTTAGTGAAGTAGGTAAGGAGTATCTCGAAGATGGCATTCCACATATAAATATGGTACGCGCCTAGTTAGATGATGCTTTATCAATTTTAGTTACTAAAATTTCTACACGCCTATCAAATTCTGGTTCTCCTCCTAATGGAAATTTACGCTTATGCCCTACGTATTTCATTCTGTAGCGGCTTACACCTTTTTTTGCGAGGTAATCATATACATATTTAGCTCTTGCCACAGATAAGTTTCTTTTTTTGGTTTTACGATCCATAGCATCTCTTATACCATGTGTACAGCATACGTGCCCTTCAATTGTAAAATAAACATCCTTGCGCTCTGCTAAAATTTTAGCAATATTATCTAAAACACCTTTAGAATCTTTTGTGAGATAACTGTAACCCGTTCTAAATAAAATATTTTCCAATTGTATTTTATCACCTGCTTTTAGTTCACCTTTGAGTAAATCTTCAGTACTCTCTTTTTCAGGTTTTACCTCTTTAGGACGTGGTGGATCGTAGGGTTGAACTATAATTTCTACTTTACGGTTTAAGCCACGGATTTTATTTAAATCACTTTCCTTAATTATATTGACTAATATTTTGCCTTTACCGTCTACATTGGTAATTAGTGACTCATCGAACTCATTAGTAGAAAAAACAGATTTAATTTCGTCTGCTCTTTGCTGGGATAGTGTTAAATTATAGCTATCACTGCCTCTATCATCACAAAACCCATATATGGAAATTTTTTCTATATCTAAATTTTCAATTTGAGATAAAAAGAGCAGAAGACGACTATGTTCAGTTTCGGGAATTTCGAATTTATCAGTCTCAAAATAAACCTCGTGTTTCATGACCTGCTGAGAAAAAGCAAGTTGAAAACTAAGACATAAAAGAACTAACAAGGTCTTCATTATTGTACACTTTATTGAGGCATTTGCATATGCTAAACAATGCTAAATATAAATAATTTTAAGTGTTATCTCAAAATACTAGCGTATTGTGCAGGATTATTGAGAATTGATAACGCTTTCTTTATTTCTGTATTATTTTCAGTATAGTAGGTATACAGCCCTTCGCTATAGAAATAACGCTTTATAATTTCATCTGATAATAAGGACTTTAGCTGCTCTTTATTATCGTTGATAGCATTGGTTTTAAAAGCTTGTATTGCGCCCATTAACTTTTTATACTCATCATTTATCTCATCATTCAAATTCTCTTCTTCAGCAACATCTATGGCCGTATTAAATGCATTTTCAGTTTTGGTTTTAAAGTCAAAACCCGAGGATTTTAAAAAGGATCTAAAGACCTTAAAATCGGCATCAGAAAAATCAAAATTATCTAATTCTTCAACCGAATTATTGTAATAATAATTAGTGGCAAAATTAAATATTAAATGCTCATCTAAGATAGCTTTCGTGATTGGCGACTGTTTAGCCAACGCTATTTCTATATCTGGTTGTACACCACCACCATCAAAAACATCGCGTCCATTGCGTGTTTTAAAGGCGTTATAATTTTCTTTTTTAACGCGTGTTGCTTTTCCATTTTCGTCACGATTCCAATAATCTAAAGATTGAATACAACGACCAGATGGCGTGTAATATCTGGAAATCGTAATTTTCATTTGAGTACCATAAGTTAGTGGTTTAGGGCGTTGTACTAAGCCTTTTCCAAAACTTCTTGCACCAACCACTACAGCTCTATCCATATCCTGTAAGGCACCAGAAACAATTTCACTGGCAGAAGCACTACTACCATCTATCAAAACCACTAGTGGTATTTGTGAGTCAATAGCATCTCGTTTTGTATAATAGGTTTTATTATATTTTTTAACTTTAGATTTTGTGGTTACTACCAACTGGTCTTTAGGCACAAAAATATTGGTAACATTAACAGCCTCGCTCAATAAGCCTCCTGGATTTCCTCTAAGATCTAAAATAAGTTGCGTAGCGCCTTGGTTTTTTAAAGCTCTAATAGCTCCAATCGTCTCAGCCGAGGCTTTACTGTTAAATTTTCTAAGAACCACATATCCTGTTTTTTCATCTACCATAGCGTAGTGTGGTACCGCTTTAATTTCTAAGGATTCTCTAATAATTTTTACTGTATTAGTTTTTCCTTGTCTCTTATAAGTAATAGTAACCTCAGTTCCCGCAGCACCTTGTAACAGATTTGCGGCATCATCTTTAAAATCTGCAACAGTTACCTTATCTACTTTTATAATCTCATCTCCTGCTTTTAAACCCGCTTTGTCTGCCGCATAATCTTTATAAGGCTCAACAATAACAAGTTTATCTTTTAATGTTAATACCTTAGCGCCAATTCCTGTATAATCTCCAGCGTTATTTATTCGTGATGCTTCAACATCCTGCTCATTATAAAATTGAGTATACGGATCCAGATCATTTAACATGCTTTTAATAGCAGTATCCATAAGATCGCCAGGATTGGTTTCATCAACATAATTCATATTGATTTCCTTAAATAGCGTTGTAAAGATTTCAATTTGCTTGGCAATTTCAAAAAAGTCATTTTTAAAAGCGGTTGTAGTAAGAAATAGCATTACTGCTAATAGTGGAAGGACTATTTTTTTACGAAAAAGGTTTTTCATGAGGAGGATGTTTTGTCGATAAATTTTGTAAACAATAATTTTATACTGTTGTTAAGTTTATCAAAAGTTGTTCCATCTTTACTAAGATATAAAATCATAAACGCATAAGAGCCAGAACTATTGTTAAAATATAGCGGTTTGTTGTATCTGTAAACTTCTCTTAAAAGGCGTTTTATTTTATTGCGGTTAACCGCAGTTTTGTGTAGTCGTTTACTAACTGAAACTCCTGTTTTAAACTGACTACCATCCTCGAAATTAGTTTTAATATAAATTAATTTAAGAGGAAAAACAGTAACTGCCTGACCTTCGGTAAAAAGCTGTTCGATTAACTTCTTACTTTTCAACTTATCTTTTTTTGAATATTTAAAGCGCATTAACGAGGCTGTGTTTAAACAAAAATAGAAAACCGTATCTGATTGATACGGTTTTAATCTATAATATCTAAATAAAAATTACTCTACTGTAAATGAATTATTATCATCCTTTACATCTGCCATTAACTTCGATGGATCTATAGTAACAGATTTTACAGTTTTAGTGACGTCAAAAGTATAGGTTGGCATTGCCCAAGCCCAATCCTTTATTATAGTTGCATCTGTCGGTTTTTCACCTCGCATCATTTGCAATGGAATATAAAAATCTTCAGAGGTTCCATCTGTATAAGTCACAGAAAGGTCTATAGGCATAGGCATTAACCCTATTCGTTCTAATGTAATGGACTTACCATCCACAGTTTTAATGCCGTAATCAATGGTATTTGTGGTTTGCCCAAAATCCATAAGATACCAATCCAGTTCTAAATCTGTTATACGTTCTGCTGTGCGTATAACATCCATAGGTTTTGGATGTTTAAAAGCAAAATCGTCAAAATATTTTTTTATAGTTTTTTTCAAATTTTCCTCACCAATAACATAACCTAATTGTGCAATAAACACAGCTCCTTTACTGTATGCTGCAGCACCATAGGCCTGATTGTAAACATAACGGTCTGCGTGAGTTGTTAAGGGTTGCTCAACACCAGAGTTTGCCAATCCTATATAACCACGGTAAGAACCTGCCAATGGGTTTTCGCGTTTCTCTTCACGAAGCTCATTCATAGCTAAAGCCGAAATATAACTTGTAAAGCCTTCATCCATCCATTCGTGCTTGGCTTCGTTTGTTGCCAATAAAAATTGAAACCAGGTATGCGCCAATTCATGAGCAGTAACACCTAGTAAACTACCATAACTTCTTTGCCCTGTTATTAACGTACACATGGCGTATTCCATACCACCATCACCACCTTGAATAACAGAATATTGCTCATAAGGATAGGTACCGACATTTTCACTGAAGTAAGCCATTAATTTAGCAGTATCTGGCTGTAGTTTTTTCCAGTTATCCAAATATTGTTGCTCAAGGTCTTTTTTGTAATAAAAATGTAAAAGTGGTCCATTTTCTATCTGGAAGGTATCGTGCACAAAATCCGGATCTGCTGCCCATGTAAAGTCGTGTACTCTTGGAGCTTTAAAATGAATCGTTTTTTTATTATCCGCAACTTTTGGTTCTCCTTGCTGGTATCCAGTACCACCAACAACATAATCTTTATCAATCGTAAGCTTTACATCAAAATCTCCCCAAACACCGTGAAATTCTCTCGCGATATATGGATCTGCATGCCACCCCTCATCATCATACTCTGCTAATTTAGGATACCATTGTGTCATTGATAATGCTACGCCTTC
>JABDKL010000201.1 GCA_013002225.1 Winogradskyella sp. | reverse complement strand
CAGCTAATACTTTAGTAATAGCAGCAGTTAAAGTTGTTTTACCGTGATCTACGTGTCCAATAGTACCTATATTAAGGTGTGGTTTTGAACGATCGAAAGTTGCCTTTGCCATGTTTAATTTATTTTATTCTTATTTAATATTAGTGTTCAATTGTTTACTCTATTCTTCCTTTTTCAAAAAAGAGCCAATGACGAGATTTGAACTCGTGACCTCTTCCTTACCAAGGAAACGCTCTACCCCTGAGCTACACCGGCGTAAAGTGTTTACATCCTCATTACCAAAAATGAGATTCCTGCCTTCGCAGGAATATTTAGAGCGAGAGACCGGGTTCGAACCGGCGACATTCAGCTTGGAAGGCTGACGCTCTACCAACTGAGCTACTCTCGCATTTTATCAAAACTGCATAGTTTTGAAAGGATTCAATATTTCAAATAATTTTGGATTACTTCGTTTCACTCAGTGATCCGGGATTGGTGACCCAATCCAAAGATTTTTTAAATGTAGTTTTACAAAAGTGAACTTTTGACAACTTCTACTTTAAAAATTTTTGTGGGGAGAGCAGGATTCGAACCTGCGAAGGTAAAAACCAACAGATTTACAGTCTGTCCTCGTTGGCCGCTTGAGTATCTCCCCAAATCACAAAAAAAAATGAACTTTTAAAAGAGCCGATGGAGGGACTCGAACCCACGACCTGCTGATTACAAATCAGCTGCTCTAGCCAGCTGAGCTACATCGGCTTTTTTTGTACTTTTTTAAGCCAAAATCTGACCATAAAAAAGCCCGCTATTTCTAACGGACTGCAAATGTAATGTTTTATTTTTTTATTCAAAACATTTTTACAAAAATTTTCTTTAGAGATATGATCTTAATTTTTCCTTTCGTTTTTTAATCTGTCTTTCTAATGATGAAATTGCGCTATCTGCACCTTCTTCAAAGGTTTTACATTGTTTTTTTACAACAAAGCTATCTCCTGGCACTTTAACCTTTGCTTCAAAAATTTTATTTTGTTTCTCGCTGGTATTTTCAACTTTCAAATAAACATCTGACTGAATTATTTTATCATAAAACATATCTAATTTATCCATTCGCCTTTGAATGAAGTTTATTAATTTTTTATCTGCTGTAAAATTGACGGATTGCGTGTTCACTTTCATAAATTCTAATTTTAGTTAATTTCTAATCTAACATCTTAAATATTCTACTTTTATAAGTCCAAATAAAAACAGGTTTTAAGTCCTATTTCTTGGGTGCGTATTAGCGTAAACCTTTTTTAATTCTTCTATACTATTATGTGTATAGACTTGGGTTGCTGCCAAACTTGTATGCCCCAACAGTTCTTTTACTGCATTTAAATCTGCACCTTCATTTAATAGATGTGTCGCAAAAGAGTGTCTTAAAACATGTGGGCTACATTTTATCTTCGACGATACCACACTAAAATACTTATTTATTATCCTGTAGACAAGCATTTCATAAACTTTAAGACCCTTTTTTGTTAAAAATAAATTGTCCGCATCTATTATTGTAGGCAAATCACTACGGTACTTTAAATAAAGGTCTATAGAATTAATAAGCGAAGTGATTATAGGTATGTAACGCTCTTTATTTCGTTTCCCTAATATTTTAAGTTGCTGGTTCTTAAAATCTATATCTATTAATTTTATATTAACCAATTCTATACGCCTAATCCCTGTGGCATAAAACAATTCTACCATTAATTGATCTCTGGCACTTTCAAAGTCTATAATTTTAATTGAATTATTAAGGACTGTCTGTAATTCTTCTCGTGAAAATGGTAACTGTACTTTTTTAGCAACCTTCAACGCCTTGTGTTGTTTTAATGGATTTAGTTTTAAGGCATCTATTTTTAATAAAAACTTATAGTAGGAGTTTAAAGAAGAAATTTTTCTGTTTACCGTTTTATTAGATTTTCCATCATTAACTAATTGCACTATCCATTGTCTTATTTCGGAATACCCCACTTCTTGTAACTCTATTTTCTCATGCTCCTTGTTTAAAAACTTCTGAAACATTTCTATATCTCTAATATAAGCCATAACTGTATGCTTAGAATAGGCTCTTTCTAGGGATAAATAATCTGAAAATTTTTTTACACTCATGAATGATTTATGACAGGTAATAAATATAACTATTAGTTTGGCTATATATTGGCTCCTAATAAAAAAATCCTGCCATAGTGCAGGATTTTTTCTCTATTACTATTTTCATTTATTTAACTGACCAAACAGAGTAACTCTTTGGAGGTGCTTGTATTTTCACCCATTTACCAGATTGCGTCGTCGGCTCCCAATTTGAATGCCCGGTGTAATCCTTAATAACCGTGCTAGACCAGTTGGTTTCTACCCATCTTTCTAGCCATGAATTAGAATTATTTATATAAACTACCAGACCAGAGTTATTATATCCATTTCTTCTGGCAATGTATTCATCACTATCGGCATGTAAAATGTTGGTCGATCCTCCGGCAAGATTATTATGAATCCAAATTAGATTATTCATCCGTTCTTTATTTAACCACTCTTCATAATCCTTATAAAAAATAGTAGGATATCCTTCATGTGTCAAAATATAGGCGTAGGCCAGAATTTTATTATTCGTTATTTCATCCGTATCATGATTAGTAACAAACGTAACAGCTTTAGAAGCGTTCTGTTTCCATAACATGTTATCATTAAGCACACTAAGGTTATTGCCCATAAATGCGTCTTTCATTTTATAATAACACGCAAAGTCGAAGGCACTGGCATCTGCCGAATTTGTCCATGAACTTAATAACGAAACATTACTATCCCACAATTCGCCAACAGAGAAGCCACCAACTTCATCTTTCCAGGCTTTAACTACCCATGGATCAAATCCTTTTACATAGTCAAAACGCCAACCATCAAACCCAATAACATCTTTGTAATATTTGGCAACACTATTAGAATTTTTCCATAACCAATCTTGAACATATGTTTGATTGTGGCACAAATCCGGAAAACCACCAAAAACACCACTATCGTTTGAGTGGATATTATTGGCATGAAAATCCGTTGCCGAACGATAAAATTTACCAGACAATGGATTAAAGTCTGTCCAAGTATTTCCTCCCGTATAAGGGTTAGCCTCACTATCACCACCACTATTGTGATTTAATACAATATCTGCAATAACACTAAGTCCATTCTGGTGAGCTGTGTTTACCATATTTATTAATTCAGCTCTCGATCCAAACCGTGTCTCAATACTTCCCATTTGGTTGTACTCTCCAAAATCGAAATAATCAAAAGGGTCATACCCCATAGAAAAAGGACCATTTTGAGCTTTTGAGGCAGGGGGAACCCAAATAGCATCAATTCCGACATTACTCCAGGCAGCTACCTTTGAGCTTACTGTATTCCACCACGTTCCACCAGCTGGCACATCCCAATAAAAAGCTTGCATCATGACACCAGAACCTATAGGTTTTAAACCATTCTTTGAATTTAAAATACTAGGTTTTGCTGGTTGATTCGCTTGCTGCTCCAAAACTACTTCGTCCTGACTACAACTAAGTAGGCAAAACAAAAAACATACAATTCCAATAAGTTTTAAATTTTTCATAGTGTTTAAAATTAGTTATACTTAAAGCTACAAGAATATATGCTGAGAACAAAATTACACATTCAGCGAAATCGTTTTCGTGTTGATAATTTATTAAAAAAATAACGCTTAAAATGAATATAACGCAAAAAACCTGTGAAAAATTTCACAGGTTTTTAATTCTACATATTTAAACTATGGTTAAGTATAATCACTTAACGTCATTTTGCCAGCTAAACGCGTTTTATAAATACCATTATGGCGATAATGAAAAATAATTTTCGCCAAAACAGAATCAATTATCCTTATGTGGCTGGCTTATAATCCTTTTCGTCGATTACCATTTTGGCGATAATGAAAAACAATTTTCGCCAAAACAGAATCAATTATTTTTATGTTGCTGGCTTATAGTCCTTTTCGTCGATTACCATTTTGGCGATAATCTCTTTTAAAATTTCAGATGTTCCGCCTCCAATTGGTCCTAAACGACTATCGCGAGACATACGTGCTAATGGATACTCTTCCATATATCCGTAACCGCCTAAAAACTGAAGACAATCATAGATAACCTCGTCTGCCATTTTCGTAGATTGAAGTTTTGACATTGTAGCTTCTTTTACTACATAATCACCTTTATCTAATCGCTTTGTAACATAATAATTATATTGCTTACAGATCTCCATCTTAGTAACAGCTTCTGCATACGTATGACGTAAAGCTTGAAATTTATCGATAGTCCTACCAAAGGCTGTTCTTTCGCTCATATACTGTTTAGCGTACTCTAGGGCAAATTCTGCTCTGGCGTGAGCATTAACCCCCATTATTAAACGCTCTAAAGCAAAATGTTGCATTATATAAGGAAAACCTTGACCTTCTTCACCCATTAAATTGGCTGCTGGGATTTCTACATTATCGAATGCTATTTCACCAGTATCTGAGGCTCTCCATCCCAACTTATCTAATTTTGTAGCAGAAATTCCTGGTGTATCTCTATCCATTACAAAAATGCTAATCCCTTTATTTCCTAAATCCGGGTTCGTCTTAGCTGCTACAACTAAATAATCACTGTAAACACCATTAGTTATAAATGTCTTAGAGCCATTAATTACATAATTATCACCTTTTTTAATGGCAGTTGTTCTCATACCAGCGACATCACTGCCTCCAAACGGTTCTGTAATGCATAAACAGCCTATTTTATCTCCAGAGATACTATCTGTTAAATACTTTTCTTTAATCGATTCGTCGCCCTCCTTATTTAAATGGGTCATCGCCAAATAAGCATGTGCCCATATCGCAGCTGCAAAACCACCTGAGTTCATTCTTTGCAATTCTTCTAAAAGGATAACCGTATAGAATAAGTCTAAATCGAGTCCTCCGTATTTCTCAGGATATGCTAAACCAAAATAGCCCATATCACCGAACTTCTTCCATATAAAACGTTCAATTTGACCAGTTTCTTCCCATTTGTCAATATGTGGCAATACCTCTTTTTGCAGAAAATCTCTTAAACTTTCTCTAAATAAATTATGCTCTTCTGTAAAATATAAATCAGACATGTATTACAATTTTTTATAGATGCAAATATAACTTAATTATCTCGATCTTATGGATTGGAAAATCTTCAACTTTTGTTAATTCTTCTAGCGATTTAAAGCCCTCTCTTAAGTTTCTCTCCTCAATAATTTTGTGTGCCACTTCATAGTCTATATACTTAACAGTAACTAAATCATCTCTAGTTGCTGTATTTAAGTTTATCTTTTCAATAGCCCTTGGTGTTTTAACAGTAAAATCGTGCTTAATTCTCTCAATTACTTCTTCTTCTAAACCATAAACTTCAAAGAGCTCATTATCTGCTATAAAGCCACCATTAGATTTATTACGATAAGCAATTATCCGTTCTGATAATTTTTCACCAATGCCATAAACTTTCTTCAATTGACTAGCTGTTGCCAGGTTTAAATCTATTTTCTGATTATAAGATTTTGGTTTATCGTTGTCATAGACATTTTTATATGTGCTGGTATTCGAATTTCGTGAGGATACCCATTCAGGAAATTTAAAATATTCAGAGATTTCATTCAATAAAGAATCTGATACTTTAGTTATATTTTGAAATTCTTTCGCCGAGTTCACCCATTTATTTTTTGCCCGATATGAATGAAGTCTATCAATTTCTTCATTAGACATACCAAGAGTATACCCTTTATAATCTGTTAAGTAATTAGGATTGAAGGGGTAGATTTTTGGTTTAGTTTTTTCTTCCGCTAATAAACGTAAAGAATCAACTTCATTGTTAAATTTTATAAGTTCGTCATTAACAATAAATGGTTCAGCCTCCCTATTATTTTTTATTATAAAAATTGATTGTAATAGCACAATGATAGCAATCAATAAAAAAATCCCACTTCTTTGTTTTTTAGAAAACTGGAAATGGGATTTCATAATATTTAATGAATTAGTTTAGTCTATGGCATCAGACTTTAATTTTATTGCATCCAAGTACCTCTTAAGTTGTTTCTTAACAACAGGAAACAAGAAGAAGAGACCAACCATATTAGGGAATATCATTGCAAATATCATAGCATCAGAGAATGCCCAAATAGAATTCATACTTGCCGCCGCTCCAATAACCACAAAGGTTAAGAATAAAAGCTTATAAACTAAATCTGCAGTTTTACCTCTTCCAAATAAAAACTTCCAAGATTGTAATCCGTAGTAGGACCAAGAAATCATTGTTGAAACAGCAAATAGAACTACCGCCACAGTTAAGAAAATCTCTGAGCCAGGAATGTATTGTTTGAAGGCTTCGGAGGTAATCCCTGCACCTTCAAAAGGCATACCATCTATATAAACGACACCAGTACCGTCTCCACCATACTCAAAGAATCCACCAAAATTAAAGATAACAATAACTAAGGCTGTCATTGTACAAATAACTACAGTATCTATAAATGGCTCTAACAATGCCACCAAACCTTCAGATGCTGAATACTTTGTTTTTACCGCAGAGTGCGCAATGGATGCAGATCCTGCACCAGCCTCATTAGAAAATGCTGCTCTTTGAAACCCTACCAATAATACACCAATTATTGAACCTACACCAAATGCGGTGGGATTAAATGCTTCTTGCACAATTAGGCCGATAGCATCATCAATAAGTCCGAAATTACTAAAAATAATATACAGACATGCAACTATATACATAACTGCCATAAATGGTACCACCTTTTCAGTAACTGATGCGATACGCTTAATACCTCCAATTATGATAATACCAACCAGCACCGCCAATACTAAACCTACAATGGCTCCAGCTGCAGTACTTTCCCAATTAAAAAGTTCTTTTATTACAATTGTTGCCTGATTAGACTGGGCAGCATTACCACCACCAAAAGAACCACCAATACAGAATACAGCAAATATCCCTGCTGCAATTTTACCAAATGTTTTAAAGCCTTTGGCTTTAAGTCCTTTACTAATATAATACATTGGACCACCGTAAACTGTTCCATCTTCTCCTACATCTCTATATTGAACACCTAGAGTACATTCTACGAATTTAGTAGACATTCCAAGAAGTCCACAAATAATCATCCAGAAGGTAGCACCAGGCCCTCCCAATGCAATTGCCAAAGCAACACCAGCGATATTTCCATTACCTACAGTACCAGATACAGCTGTCGCCAAAGCTTGAAAATGACTTACCTCACCATCAGAACTTTCATCTCTGATTGTATCTACAATATCACCATCTATCGCCAAATTATCATCTACTGCAAGTTTCTCTTCCACCTCCTCAAGGTGAGCCTCAATATCTACCTTAGTAAGATCTTGACCTTGAGCTATACCCTCCTCACCATACAGTTCTTGTGCACCATGCTTTTCTATATCTTCATATTTACCTCTAACGGTATTAATGGCAGTTCTAAAATATCTAATATTAGGAAACCCGAAGTATAAAGTGAAAAATAAGGCACTACCTACTAGTAGTACTAACACAAATGGTATTGTATAAACGTCGTCTTGATAAATCGGAAAGAATATTACACTAGTAAAAAAATCTGCGACTGGTTGAAAAGCTTCGTCAATCCTTTGGTCTAGCCCTATCTCCTCCTCTTGAGAAAAATTTAATAAAGGTAATAGTAATGTAAAAATTGATAGAAGATGTTTCTTCATAAGTAGAGTTATTAGTTAGTTATAATGTTTAAAATAGTTAGTTATAATTTTTAAAGCTGACAAGATGCTAAAAAAAATTGAGTTTTTAAAGTCTGTAGCGTTAAAATGGCTAAGCCTATTGTTCTATGTTATATTCTGAATTGAGCTTATGTATTTGTTCTGGTCTGCCTAAAACAATAATTTTAGAACCTGAAACCAATTTTGTACTCGCCTCAGGATTAACAACGTACTCCCCTTTAAGATCCTTGAATCCTATGACTGTACAACCTGTTTTTTTACGTAAATCCAAGTCCCTAATTGTTTTCTCCTGAGAAGCATTATAAAGCTGCTCTACTTTAATTTCTTCGATATTAATATTGCGCTCTCCTACAATTCCTAAATTATCAATAAATTCTACCAAATCCGGAACCACAACTAAAGATGCCATATGGTCGCCACCAATTCTGTCTGGGAGAATAACATTATTAGCGCCAGCTAATTTTAACTTGTTATAGGACGTTTCCTGTGATGCCCTGCTTATTATTGTCAATTTATTATTTATTTGACGAGCAGAAAGCACCACAAACAAGTTATCTGCATCACTAGGTAAGGCACAAATAAGTGTACTAGCTTTTTTTATACCAGCTTCAAAGAGCGTTTCATCTTCATTAGCATTTCCATAAATAAACGGTTTATCATCTTGCTGAAACCGTTCTATAAGTTCTTTATCGCGTTCTATAATAACGAAAGGTTTCTTATAAGCCATTAATTTTTTTGCGGCTTGCTTTCCATTACGTCCATAACCACAGATAATAATATGATTAGACATGGCATCGATTTTCTTCTGCATTTTACGTTGTTTTAATTCTTCAAAATTATTCCTGCTTAAAATGTATTCTGTAATAATAGAAATAGCATAACCTACAATTATAACACTTGATAAAATTAATAAAATAGTAAATATTTTAGACGGAGTATCCAGCGGATTAACCTCAGCAAAACCAACTGTTGTTATAGTTATCACGGTCATATATATTGCATCGATCCAAGTATAGTTCGATATAAATCTATAACCTAAAACCCCAATACAAATCACTATAAACAATAAGGTCATAGCGGTATATATTTTGGACCTAAAAAGGGTGAGTAAAGGGTTGTTCATGGCTTATAAGTCGAAAACTGAGGAGCGTTTTGTATATACAATATCTTTTATTCTAATCCAAAATGCTAAAAACAAATATAATGCAAAACCAAACCCTACTGTTACAAAGGTGAGATACATAAATGAAGTCCTAACGATCTTTGCTCTTATACCTAAGCGATCCGCTATTCGCTGGCAGACATAGAAGCCTCTCTTTTGAAAATAATGCAGTAAATTATAAAACATTTTCATTACGCAATTTACTTAATTTTTAAGGATTAAACTATTGCCAATTGTACATTGTAAACAAGTATTCTTATCGCAATAAGAGTGCTTTAGTTGTAATAAACCTTGTGAGTTTAAAGCTGTTTTTTCTATTGGTTTTAGTTTTAAAAACTTGGAAACAATACTATTGTTTTCCATTTTTAGCTCTCTAATAAGTTTTAGCACCTCTTCATCGATTTGTTTACCTTGAGCTAAAGCATAGCTGAATTTAACAGGTATTATCGTATTAATGATTAATAAATCCATAAATGATTTAGTAAGCAGTTTTTTAGAAGGTTTTGAAACTTTTGAAAATGTATAATGTGTCATCCAAAAATCAGAGGTACCATTTCTAAACAATTTATAAAATTCTTTACGTGTTTTTAGAGTTATTACTTCTGAAAACAACTGAGGTTTAAGTGTATATAGATTAGCAAATTGTGACAGCCTTATAGTAGGAAAATTTGGTGGCCTTAGTCTAAAAAATTGTGCAGGAATAACCGCTTTATTATCAATACTAAACTTTTGCTTTAAAAAACCATAACGATGTTTTAAATCAATAAAATAACCATCTTCTACTTTCTTTTCTAATAAATGTGCTTGTCCAAATAACAAGGCCTCTACATCCAAAATGTTATTCTGTAATTTTCTTAGAATTGAAAAATCGATTGAATTCGCTAAACTCAAGAATGACTCACCATTTACTTTTAAACCAAAGTTTTTTAATAACATTTTATATAACACAGCCTCCCAGTCATTATTAGATTTTTTTAAGAAGACATCGATAATCTTTGCCTTTGCTTCTAAACGTTCAATAAAAAGTCTTTCTAGCCAATTATTTAAAACAAAATCATCTATTTCCGGAAAATCTTTTTCGCAATTAATCCAAGATTTAGATTGTATTAAGTTCTGGTAATTTAAAATTAGTTTTTTGTCGACATAATGTTTTAGCTCTAAGGTGGCAATTTCAGAATTATCCTGTCTATAAACATCAGTATCGTGTTCCCAAACGACGTGAAGTATAACATTATCGTAGGCCGCATCTGTTTCATGGTTGTGCAGATACCAATCCGATGACTTTACATGGATTTCTACGTTACCTGCCCAAAGCTGATTGGCGATAGACAACTGTGCATTAAAGAAATCTGGCCCGGCATTAAAATTATGTTGCCCTAATAGCACAATAGCTATTTTTTCTCCATGAGTAGTCCTGAGCTCATTGGTATCAAAGGCTTTATATTTCCATACATAATGAAGAAAATCTTCTTGCATGATACTAAAATAGAAATTACAATCGAGATTTTTAAAAATTATATTAAATACAATAGGTGTGATCTCACTATGCATGAAAATATTTCAGTTTTGCTTTGCTTACTAATTATATAAATTATGACCAATAAATTTTATAAGTTGATTTCTAGGCTTAGATCGTAAAAAGGATTTATTAGAGACCTGTACTTATTAAAATAGAATAAACTCTAAAAACAGTATGCTTTGAAACATTACTTCTAGACATAAATAAATGACAAATATTTTATCTTCAAATCAGTTATTATAATCAGGTACTTTAAAATTTGATTTAGTTAAGATGTCTACGGTAATTTTTCGCGTAAAAAAAGCCTGAACTTAAGTTCAGGCTTTTTCTAATAATATAAATTTATGCTTTAGTTAAAATGTGAACATTTATTCAATATAGCCCATTTCTCGCATCCATTCGTCATTAAACATTTTCCCTACATAGCGACTACCATGATCATGATATAAAACCACGACGACATCTTCTGGTTGAAATTGTTCTTTTAATTGTAAAACTCCTTTAATAGCTGCACCTGCGGAGTTCCCTAAAAACATTCCTTCTTCTTTTGCTAGTAATTGGGTGTACACTGCGGCATCTTTATCTGTTACTTTGGTAAACCCATCAATAATACTAAAGTCTACATTTTCTGGTAAAATATCTTCACCAATACCTTCGGTCACGTAAGGATAAATTTCGTTTTCATCAAACTCACCAGTTTCATGATATTTTTTGAATACAGAACCGTAAGTATCCACACCCCAAACTTTAATATCGGGATTTTGTTCTTTTAGGTACTTACCTACTCCAGAAATTGTACCTCCTGTCCCAACACCAACAACAAAATGGGTCACTTTTCCATCCGTTTGTTTCCAAATTTCTGGTCCTGTACTTTGGTAATGTGCTTTTGCATTACTAGGATTGTCATATTGGTTTACATACCAAGAATTTGGAGTTTCTTCACCTAATCGTTTGGATACCGAATAATAACTACGAGGATCATCTGGCTCAACATCAGTAGGACAAACAACCACCTCAGCTCCTACTGCTCTAAGTATGTCCATTTTTTCTTTAGACTGCTTATCACTTATTACAAAAATACACTTATAGCCTTTTACAATAGCAGCAAGCGCTAAGCCCATACCAGTATTACCAGATGTACCTTCGATTATGGTGCCTCCTGGTTTTAAACGACCATCCGCTTCAGCATCCTCTATCATTTGTAACGCCATACGGTCTTTTACAGAATTTCCAGGGTTAAACGTTTCGTATTTTGCGAGTACTAAACACGGTAAATCTTCAACCAATTTATTCATCTTCACCATTGGTGTATTACCTATTGTACCTAATATATTTTCTGCGTAATCCATAGTCTAAATTTTGAAGTGCAAATTTACGTGAAATGTAAAGAATTGAAAGCTAAAATTTAATTAAATAAGTGCTTGATGGTATGGCTAATCGAATCGAATTGCTTTTACTGGAGAAATTTTAGAAATGATTACAGATGGCACTAGAAGCATTAATAAACATGCCATAAACGTACCTAAATTTAGAAGTATAATATAATCTACACTAATGTAAACAGGTGCCTCTGTAACGTAATAGGTATCTGGATTTAATGGAAAAAGCTTTAAGTACTTTTGAGCAAATAACAATCCCAGACCAATACTATTTCCCCAAAGTAAACCTAAGCCAATTAGATATGACGCATTGTACAAAAAGACTTTTCTGATTGATAGATTTGAACTTCCAAGAGCCTTTAGGATACCTATCATGGAGGTACGTTCTAAAATGAGTACCAAAAGCGCGGTGATCATATTTATACCAGCAACTATAATCATTATGGCAATGATGCCATAGGTATTATTATCAAATATTTTAATCCATTCAAAAACCGTATAGTATTTCTCGGTTATAGGCGTTGCATTTAATAATGATGGAATCTCCTTGAATACTTCAGCACTTTTTTCCTGCAGTTCATCATAATTATCAATAAATACTTCGAAGCTTCCAACCTGGTCCGACTGCCATTTATTGAGTCTTTGAATATGTCTTATATCTGCAATACAGAATTTCTCATCTAATTCCTGAAATCCAGAATTGTAAACACCTACGATTTCATAATTAATTATTCGCGGAAGCTTACCTAAGTTTTCACCAAATAAAGTTTGAAATTTATCTCCGACCTGAAACTCTAAACGATTAGCTAAATACTTAGAGATTAAGATTTCTTCGTTTCGCTTTTGTGAAAAATCCGGAAGACGACCATCAACTAAAAATTCTTTGAAATAATCCCAGTTATAATCTGCACCAACACCTTTAATTACAACACCTTCGAAATCGGTCTCAGTTCTTATTACAGCAAATTTTGTCGCAATACCTTGAATGTGTTTTATACCTTCTACACTGTTAAAATTTGGATAAAACTCCTGAATAGTAGAAATGGGCACCTGCGATTCGTCTGAAGCATTGGTATCGTAATTAGTTATTTCAATATGCCCATTAAATGCTACAACCTTATCTCTAATTTTTTGTTGCAAGCCTAATCCTGTAGCAATAGCAATGAGCATCACAATAACACCAATTGCAATTGCAGCAATACCAATTTTAATTATCGGTGCCGAAACACTACTTTTATACGCTTTATTACCAATAATGCGTTTAGCTATAAACAACTCAAAATTCAAACTACTATTATGCGTTTTAAGGTTTTCAAAAATACAGTTTTATTAGTTCTCTTCATATTGATTTCTTGCGGAAACAAGGTAAAACAAGATGCGTCTAACTCAGAGCATAACAATCACACCTCTAATCTGCTTACAAATAGATTGCAAGATGACAAATCTATAGTAGTTGGTGCTAACAGAACTGCAGCATATTTACCACTTTTGAAGGATAAAAAAGTTGCTTTAGTTGCGAATCAGACAAGTGTGATCTTCAAAAAGAATTTTAATTCTAACAATCCTAATAAGCACTACACACATCTCGTGGATTCGTTGCTGGCACTAAATATAGATATTAAAAAAGTGTTCTCGCCAGAACACGGCTTTAGAGGTACTGCAGATGCTGGAGAATCTGTAAATGACGGTAAAGACTCAAAAACAGGTTTACCTATTCTCTCATTACATGGAACACATAAAAAACCAACACCTAAACAACTTGAGGATATAGACATTTTAATTTTTGATATTCAGGATGTTGGCGTACGATTTTACACCTATATTTCTACATTACATTATGTTATGGAAGCTTGTGCAGAACTCAGCATACCACTCCTAATTTTAGATCGTCCAAATCCAAATGGTAGCTATATTGACGGACCAGTATTAGAGAAAGAATATAGTAGCTTTTTAGGTATGCACCCCGTTCCGCTGGTTCATGGTATGACTATTGGAGAATATGCAAAAATGATTAATGGTGAGTCCTGGTTGCCAAACAACTTAAAATGTGACCTTACAATTGTTAAAATGGAAAATTATAACCATAATAGCAGTTATAGCCTACCGATAAGGCCTTCTCCGAATTTGCCAAATGATCAATCAATACTTCTATATCCTAGTCTGGGCTTGTTCGAAGGAACAAATATAAATGCGGGCCGAGGAACCGAATTTCAATTTCAAAGATATGGAGCACCGTTTTTAAACAAAACCCATTATAACTTTAGTTATACACCAGTAGCTAATTTCGGAGCTAAATATCCAAAGCATCAAAATACGATTTGCTATGGTGTGAATTTGGCGGATTTAAAAATGGAAAGAAAATTTACCTTAAAATTTGTAATAGATGCTTATAATAATGCCGAAGATAAGTCTAAAGTTTTTAATACTTCTAATTTTACAAAACATGCAGGTACTGAAGAACTACAGGAGCAAATAGTAGCAGGACTAAGCGAAAATGACATTAAAGAAACCTGGAGTAACGATCTTGTAAACTACAGAAATATGAGAGACCAATATGTTATTTACGACTAGTTATTAATTGTTGTATTCGTGGCAATTTTTATTGGTCTTGTAACAACAGGTTTAATTAATACAGGCTTTTCTCCTGGATGATCCTTCAAAACTCTGATTACAAAAACAATGCGCATAGGGGACTGCACAGCAACAAATACGTGTTTACCTTTAGAGAGGTTATTTAAAGGAAATTTAAAAGAAGTGGCATTTACATTTACATCAATTTCTCTACCATACTCATTATTTATGGAATAGAGGTAATTAATTTTTTTATCGCTTTGCAGAATTAAGGTGTCTCGCGTTTGATTAAGCTTGTGGATTAAGCCCTTTGCCTGGATATTTTTATTTCTCTCAAGCTTTGCAAAATGCTCTTGTGCGTTTAGTGTAAAACTGAGTAAATACAAAAGAATTACAACTAAGCAAATGCGTAACAAGTTTTTCAATTTATTGGTTACTATTAATGAAACTTCAATTTAGCCATCCAACAGTAATTAATTAATCCATCTTAAACATAAATTGATTTAATGTAATCCCTTAAAAAAAACCTATTAACTACATAAAAACTAGAGCAACGACCAAATGTTATTAATAAAATTGTTAATAACCATAATTCTGCTTAAGTTCGATAAGCTTGTCTGGGTAATCTGTAATGATACCATCTACACACCACTCTAACAATTTAATCATATCGTTTTCTTCATTGACCGTCCACGGAATAATGATATAATTTTTATCATGATATAAGTTGACCTTCTTAAGGGTTAATAGCTTGTAATACGGACTTATTATTTCTGGTTTAAAGGTTAATTTTGAGCGTTTATACTCTATATTCTCATACTCATCGATTAAAAGCGCAATGGGCATTTCTGGCGATTGTTTTTTGATTTCTTCCAGAATAGCTAAATCGAAGGATTGCAAATTCACCCTATTAAACATATTAGCATCCTCTATTTCATTCAGTACAATCTCGACATACTTTTTGGGTTCTGGGGTGTATATGCCATAATACTCTGGCTTGGATTTAATTTCAATATTAAATTTTACATCGGCATTTTTTGTTTGTGCTAATTTAAAAACTTCAGATAAAAGTGGTTTGTAAGTTTTAAATTTCTTCTGGTCTGGATAAGATGGATGAAATTTTGTACCGCAATCGAATTGCTTTATTTCTTCATACGTCATCTTATAAAGATTGTATTGCATATCCATGGTATCGGGTATAGTTTCACCAGCGGGATTATAACAGGTTATTCTGCTTATAAAGGGTTCATGCGAAACAATGACCTCCATTTGTTCGGTTATAGCAATGTCGAGTTCCAGAGTATTAACTCCTAAGTCAATTGCCTTATCGAAGGCTTCCAAGGAGTTTTCAGGAAATAAACCTCTGCACCCTCTGTGACCTTGTACATCAAGAGTTGTTTTCGATTTCAAATTCATGAGCAGAATAGAAAATAATAAGTAAACTACTCTTCAACTTCAGCTGAAAAAGTAGGTTTTTCGTACTTTTGAAATGGTTGCTTTAAAAGCTCCATCACGTCACCATTCTTTTTTTCATCCGGAAAGACATCTACGCCATAAACCAATTTTTCTCTATCCATGTACATATATGTTCCAAAGATTCTATCCCATACACTGAAAATGTTTCCATAATTAGAATCTGTATACGGTAATCTATAATGGTGATGAATTTTATGCATATCTGGTGATACAATACAATAACTTAATATTTTATCTACAGACCTAGGAAGCTTGATATTAGCATGGGTAAACTGTGTAAACACCAAGGATAAAGATTGGTATAAAAACACTAATGCAATTGGAGTACCAACTACAAAAACCCCTAACAAGGTGAATGCAAATCTTATAAGGCTCTCTATAGGATGATGCCTGTTGGCTGTTGTAGTATCTACATTGTGATCTGTATGATGTACCAAATGCACCATCCAGAGTGGTTTTACTTTGTGCTCTACATAATGGGCTAAATAGGCCCCGAAAAAATCTAATAGAAAAACACCAATTAAAGCATATAGCCATAAAGGCATCTCTGGTAACCAATTTATAATACCAAAATTATTCGCCTGTACCAAATCTGCTGTACCTAACAATAAAAATGCCAATACAAAATTTATGACAACAGTGGTTAGAGTAAAGAACAAATTAGGAATAGCATGTCGCCATTTTTTATACTTGAATTTAAATAAAGGCAACCCTCCTTCTACCAACCAAAACAACGTTAATCCTCCAACTAAAATGAGACTCCTGTGTAAAGAAGGAATTGTTTCAAAATAGTTAATAATAGTTTCCAAGTAATTAAGAATTAAGGTTAATTAGCATTTCTGCTTTTTTCAAATTTACAGAAGAATTCTTAGTTTTCCACTCTTCAGCATTTTCTGTTTCCCCTAAACTCATGTAGGCAGAATAATATAAAAAGGCAACAAAGGGGATATTGCTGGTCGCTATCGATTTTTCGTCTATTCTTTTTAGTTGTCTCAACACTTTTTTGGGACGTCTAACAATTAGGTGCTCTTGTACTTTAAGCAATTCGCATCTTTGCTTAAGTGCTCTTTGATTTTCTACAGGCTCTAATACAATTAGTCGATTGGCTTCATTCAAATAAATATTAGACAAATCTATAATTTCAGGCCTTACTCTTTTATCGACATAAAGGGCAATGTCTAGGTATTTTGATGCCAAATAATACCTGGAGTAAAAATCTTTCTCATTTTTATAGTTATTTAAATCTGGTGAAAGATATCCTGTGTTAAATGCATATTTTTCAATTAATGTTGTAATATTTTGAAAATCCTCTGGCATATAGCCCGTGTTTAAAATATACCCGTTAATATCCATTATTTTTATAGAGTCGTCATTAAATTTATCTATATAAGACTGTTTATGTCTTCCTTTAATCTTGGCATATAAATCGGCATATTGCAATTCACTAACAATAACAGGAACAAAATGTTTCCAAATTAATGGGCTAATAGTTTCATCTGTAAATAAATTATTTATAAAAATTGTACGACCATAATCATCATTAACATAAACTGAATATTGGTAATTAGTTGTTTCTTCCCACACCATTAAAACCATTTTATTCTGTACCGATGCTAATTTTTGAGCAATGTCCAAGTCTGTCATCCAAGCCTGTGCGCTTAGCACATTTACACTAAGTAATAAAAAAATGATTTTTATAAGATTGCTTTCCATACGTTTTAAGATCTCTTAACATCAAGAATTATTCCGAAGCTAACATTTTAAAGCTGAATCCTTTTCTTCATTTTCTCTACAATATTAAATGCGGCAGGGCAGATGGCTACATTTTTCATTGTTAAACCGGCTATTTGTTGAAACTTCTTTCTGTCTGTATGTGGAAACTCTCGGCATGCTTTTGGCCTTACCTCATAAATAGTACAATAATTATCTGCATCCAAAAATGTACATGGTACAGATTGTAAAACATAATCATTGTCTTCATCTAATCGCAAATACGCATCTATAAACTGCTGCTCTTTCATTTTAAAAAACTTTGAAATGCGCTGAATATCCTTAGCTGTAAATAATGGCCCTGTTGTTTTACAGCAATTTGCACACTCTAAACAATCTGTACGCTCAAACTCTTCTTCATGCAATTCTTGCATAATATAATCCAGACGTTTTGGTGGCTTTTTCTTAAGTTTATTAAAGAAAGTCTTGTTTTCTTTATGCTTATCTTTGGCGAGTTTTGGAAGATTATTGATTTGGTCTTGCATAGTGTAAAGATAACTAGAATGCGATGTGTAATCAAGTTCGCCATCATAATTATTATGAAAGATATTTTTGGGAAAGCATTACTAGATTATCAGAATAAGAATTATTCTGAGGACATTATCACCTGGACAAACATTTCTGATGAGGATGAATTACCACTACCCTATTTATTTAGAAGTTATTCGGAAATGCCTAAGATTGAACAAAAAGCACTGCAGCTTTGCAGAGGAAACATCTTAGATGTTGGATGTGGCTCTGGCAGCCACGCCCTCTGGCTTCAAAAAAAAGGATTTAATGTAAAAGCGATTGACACCTCGAAAGGTGCAATTGAGGTTGCCACGAAACGAGGTGTTTTAAATACTGAATTAAAACCCTTATTAGAGGAGACCAAAGCCTACGACACCATTATATTATTGATGAATGGTACAGGAATTTTTCAGGAACTATCACAAGTATCACAATACTTAAAGCATCTAAAATCTCTATTGGAACCAAATGGACAAATCCTTATTGATTCTTCTGATATTTCTTATATGTATCAAGATGAGGATGGTGGAATGTGGCTAGATTTAAACACTAATTATCCTGGCGAATTAGATTATTTTGTAAGCTATAAAGGAGAAAAAGAAACACCAATGAAATGGCTTTATCTCGATTTTAGTACATTAAAAACAGCCTGTTTAACAAATGGTTTGCAATGTGAAAAAGTTATGGATGGAGAGCATTGCGATTATTTAGCCAGACTATTTTAAAAAATATATTATCCGATCTAACAAACAGATGTATACGATTCTGACTAAACGCTCAACAAGACTTGGTATCTTAAAACTAATTTTACTAGTTAAAAATCAAACTGATAGGTCGCTCCTGCCAGAGCCTGAATGCCTTGCACTGGAAAATTTAGATAGCGCTCATAATTTTGATTTGCAATATTATTCACTTTTGCAAAAACAGATAATTGCTCATTAATTTTATAACCTAAATGAGCATTGGCATCAAAGTAACTTTCTAAGGTTATAGGCGATGGATCTGGTGTTATTAAAGTTCCCACTAAAAGCAATTGATCCTTACGCTCACCCACATAAAATGCAGTGGCTCCAGCATACCATTTTTCTGATATTTGAAGGTCTAAAAAGACTGAACCTGTAATGTCTGGTAGATTCCAAGCTTCAGCCTGTGTATCTGTACTATAATTAAAATACTCTCCTTTAATACCTAAAGCAAAGTTTCTGTTTACATCTATATTTAACTCACCTGCGACTGAAAACGTGGTAACATCATCATATACTACTCCAAATGAATTTCCGTAGTGGTAATCCTCAGTTGCAAACGATTGAGCATCATTAGCTTTAAATAATGCTTTGTTATTTTCAGCAAAATAATTCCCGTTTACATTATAACTTACGTTATTAGATAACTTACCTTTAATCCCCAAAAAGCCCTTATAAGTTTGATCTGTTGGAGTCATTAATAGTGTAGGTGAAACAAACGGATTTTCGTCTGCAAACTCAAAATAAGAATTCTGTAACAAATCGCCCTTAACACCACCATAAGCAATTAAGATCTCATCAACCAAACGATATGACGCCTCAATATTTGGATAGATAAAAAATTTATTATCATTAAATTCGGTATCATTGAGATATACTAATTTTAATCCCAGATCAACAGTTAAATCCTCTTGCGTCAGCTGGAAGCTAGGTGCTAGCGCAAAGGTTATATTACCATATTTTATTTCTGTCCCGTTATTGTAATCTTTATCAAAATTACCACCTATATAATCAACACTTAATGCCGTATTAATCTCATTATCCTGAAGCGGTATACTTAAATTTGAAGTTGCTATAAAACGATTTTCACTTGAATTTCGATCGTCTGCAAATCGTCTAAATCTAATATTGCCGTTTTTTACAATAAAGTCGTCAAAGTTTAGTTTTCCTCCAATGTTAAAGCCATTAAAAGTATGACTTGGATCAATTCTGTTAGCTTCAGTTGGGCCAAAATAGTTCTGTGGTAAACCGTACCAATTATAAGTCTGTAGGTCATAACCACCATCTACTTTCCATGAAAAATCTCTTAATCTTTGAGAATAGTGGGCGTTAATACTCGTCTTTGAAAAATCGTCGTCTAACAACAAGCCCTCAATACCACCTTGAGAAGAATGATGACTAAAGTAGCCACCAACATGTTCATCATTACTTAATTCTTGATTAAGATATACTTCACCTAAAATTGTGGTATAACTTCCGAACCCTATTGAGGCATAGTTATCATATAATTTCATAGGCTCTGCTTTATCTACAGTTGCCGCTTTTCCTTTTGCTGGCGTAAACGTTGATGCTACAGGGATAGAGAAAATGTTGTATTTTACATTCTTTTTCTTAATCGCACTTGAGTCGTTTAGTTTCGGTGCATCTTTAATTTTAAAAGCGTCAGAAATTGTAGGTGTATATGGCTTTACGACATTTACAACCTGATCATCAATAGTATCTTTTGTGCGCTCCTGTGCAAAGCCACATGTGAAAGCTAATGTGAAAATTGCTAATGCTATAAGTTTAATTTTCATGTGTACTGATTTGATTGAACATTTTGATAATAATTATAAAATCTCTACGTATTAAAAGATTCTAATTATCGTCTGTTTCGATTGATGAATTTGTTTTAGCTTCTTCAGCCTTTATATTGTTTAACTCGGTTCTTGCCTCTATTACCACCTCATTAAATTCTGGGAAATTAGAAATTACACTTTCTAATATATAAGTGGCTTGAAACGCATCTCCCAAAGCATAAAAATTCTTTGCCATTACAACTAAACCTTTAGCACTATAGTATTTATAACTACTATAATCTTTGGCTAGTTTTTGAATTACAGCATTAGAGGCTTCATAATTACCTGCTTTATTTTTAAAATAACCATTATAATAGAGGGCTTCTGCGGCTAAGCTTCCTGTAGCAATGTTCTCAACAGCTTCGTAGGCCTCTTTTGCTTTAGATAAGTTGTCTAATTTAATTGCAGAACGGGCTATAATTATCTGAGCATCACTTTTAACCTTAATATCTAATTTTTGATGATTCAAAACTTTTTCAGCATACATTTCTGCAGCTTCATACGCTTCTGTTTGATAATAAGCATTCATTAAATTAGATTGGGCGTATAAAACGTTTTGAGGGTAATCGGCTTCTGCTTCTAGTGTTTTTAACACTGGTATGGCTTTATCCCAATTAGATTTATTTAAGTATATCTCACATAACTTTACCATGGCCTGCTCAGTAAACTCGCTTTTAGAAGCATTTACAACATATTGGTAATGTGGCAGTGCATTATCGAGCAAGTCCTTTTTGTAATATAATTGGGCTAAATAGAAATGAGATTTTAAAACATGTATACCCTTAGGGAATTGATTTAAATATTTATTGAATTGTCTTATGGCGTTATCCGTATTATTTTCTAAATAAGGTTTTTCTGCCGATAGATATGTCGTATTATCGAGTTCTACATCTGTAACTTCTACGTAATCTAAGGTTTGTACCCAATTAGCATATTCATCAACTCTGCCCAAATCTATATAAATTAAACGCGCTGTAGAAACTGCCTGAACGGCTTCACCAGAACCAGGAAAATCATTAGCTACGTTTTTAAATTTACTTAGAGCTCTCTGGTTATCATTAGCGTTATAATAGACCAAGCCTTGACGCAACAAAGCTTTAGATGTAAAGGCACCACGCGTATATTCTAAATTTAAGCGATCATACATTTGCATAGCCTTATCTATTTCATTTGTTTTTACATAAGAATTAGCGAGCTCGTACATGGCATCATCTCTTAATGCAGATCTTGGATAGGCCTCGATAAAAGCCTTTAATTCTAATATTTTAGTTGAATTCTTACCCAAATATCCATTGCTCATGGCTTTTTGAAAAGCTGCATAATCCGTTTCTATTTCATTGATTTGAATAGCTTTATCATAAGCCTCTATAGCATTTTGATAATTACTTGTAACAAAATAACCATCTGCCAATCTTAAATAAGCATCATTTCTTCGTAATCGATCATTGGTGTTTTTATTTATAGATTTTTGAAAATAATTAGATGCATTATTGTAGTCTTTTAACTTAAAATAAGTGTACGCCAGATTATAATCTAGATTTTTATTTTCTGGTAACTCGGAAGCTTCCGGCATTCCGCTAAATTGTTTAAAGCCAATTAGGGCATCACTAAAATTGGTTAAATTATACTCGGTTTCAGCTTTCCAGAATGTCGCTTTTGCAACAAAAACTGAATTTCTTGGTTCTTTAAGTGACTTGTTAAATAAATCTAAAGCCTCATTGTATTTAGATTCATTATACAACTCTACACCTCTAAAAAATGCTACTTTTTGATATGCTACTTTATTATCAAAACTATTTTTCCCATTAAGAAGCTCCAATGCTTCTTTATAGTTTTTAGATGTGATATAGGAATCAATTAGTAAAGCTTCTATTTCTTCCTTATAATTCGTTTGAGGATATTTTTCTAAATAACCTGTTAATACCTGAGGTACCGACTGATAGGGATTACCTATTTCGTAACTGATCTTAGCATAATTTAACCAGGCATCTTCCTGGATTTTTAAATCAAAATCCATCTGCGATGCATTTCTAAAGGCATTTAAAGCCTCTTGCTTTTTTTCTAAGTTAATATAACTTTCTCCTAGGTGGTAATAGGCGTTTTGCGCAACCGAATTATTTCCGTCAATAATTTTATTAAATTCAGATATGGCCTTTTCAAAATCATCTTGTTTATAATAGGCGTAGCCTAACTGATAGTAGTCGGTATTATTCCACTTTCCGCGCTTCCCTTTATAAGCTTTTAAATAGGGAATTGATTCTTCATATTTCTCTAGATTAAAATAACTTTCACCTATTATTTTAGACAATTCTGATTTTTCGCTGGCATTGCTATTTGGTAATTGTCCTTCTGCAAGCGCTATTGCCTTTTCAAACTTTCCTAATTTAAAATTTAAATCGGCCTGGTAATAGGACAATTTTTCTTTGTACTTTTCATTGTCGCTTACTTGGTCAAAAAAATCGTTTGCAGTATCGTAATCATCACCTTCATAAGCCATATATCCAATATAATATTTGGCCTGAGAACCATATTCTTTAGAACTAATAACACGATTTAAGTATTTAGCGGCTTGTTTTTCACTCTTTGTTGCATATAAACTATACCCATAATTGAAATAGAAGCGATCACGCTCCGATCGCGCTATACTAAGCTCATCTACTTTATCGTACCACTTGCGTGCATAGGTGTATTTCGAATTTTCAAAGTAATAATCTGCGATATCCAAATATGCAGTATTTCGCTTGGTACTCGTCGGATATTTTTCGACAAATGCTGTTATTAAGTCGTCTGCATTCTTTTGGTTTAGGCGTACGGCACAATTAGCAATATAATAGTCACAATCTGATTTTATAGTGACATCACCTGTATTATCTTTAACCTCACCGAACAAAGCTTGTGCGGCTTTATACTGGTTATTGTTATAAAGGCTTAAGGCTTTCTGATAATCTTGTAAGTCACTGGTGTAGACTGCAGATTTCTGTGCCATACAAAGCACAGAAAAAGCTAGAAAAACGATGACGATCTGTCTTCTTAAAAGTACCATTTGCTTCGTTTTTTGATTAGGATTTAATTGATGATTCAAATATAATTTAATACAAAATCTATAACGTTATAAATTATGTATAATTATAAACAGGCAAATTAATTATTAAGTAAACTCAAATATGATAATCGCACCCTTAGCGTTAAACTATATATTATCATTTGATAATTGTTTTTATTAATAATACTTTTACACGTACAAAATTATATTCTATATATGTCCGAAACCGTTTTACTGCTTAAAGATGCAACCATTTATCAAGGAGAAAGTATGGTATTGTCTAATGTTAATGTAGAAATGCAGAAAGGCGAATTTGTTTACCTCATTGGCAAAACAGGAAGCGGCAAAAGTAGTTTTATGAAAACCTTATATGGTGATCTTGAGCTTAATGAAGGTGAAGGCTTTATAGTAGACTATAATTTAAGAACCTTAAAGGAAAAGGACATTCCCTTTTTAAGGCGCAAACTTGGCATAGTATTTCAAGACTTTAAATTACTCCCAGATCGTACCATTAATGGCAATCTCGAATTTGTTCTTAAAGCAACAGGCTGGAAAGACAAAGATAAAATTAAGGACCGGATAGAAAAGGTATTGGATAAAGTTGCGATGAAAACGAAAGGGTTTAAATACCCTCATGAACTTTCAGGAGGCGAGCAACAACGAATTGCTATAGCAAGAGCTTTACTAAATGATCCTGAACTCATCCTTGCAGACGAACCTACAGGGAATTTAGACCCTCAGACCAGTATTGAAGTTATGGAAGTTTTGCAGGATATAAATAAGAATGGGAACACCATTTTAATGGCTACTCATGATTACGCTCTTTTATTAAAATACCCAAGCAAAACACTTAAATGCGACGAAAACAAAGTGTTTGAGGTTGTGCAACGCAAAAACTAATCGGTTAAAACCACAGTAATTAAAACTCACATTGGTATCCATATTAATCCCTATATACAATTATTGTGTAACAGAATTATTACACGCACTAAAATTAGAACTCGATACTATAGATTGTAAGTATGAAATACTATGTTGCGAAGATGGCTCTAATCGTTGCGTAGAGGAAAACGCTAAAATAATTTCCGAAATTGACCATGCCACACATATAATTTCAGAAAGGAACATTGGACGGATCGCAACGCGTCAAAAATTAGCTCATCTCTCTAAATATGACCACCTAGTTTTTCTTGATGCCGATGTATTACCATTAAACAACCATTTAATAAGTACTTATTTAAAATATTTTCCTAACCAATATGACGCTGTTTATGGAGGGTATTATTACAGTGAAACTAAACCTAATTCTAATTTAACTCTACGCTGGAGGTATGGAAAAAACTATGAACAAGTAGATGCACATGTCAGAAATAAAAAACCATATAAAATTGTAATTTCGGGTAACTTCCTCATTAAAAAACAATTATTCTTAGACATCAACTCAAAAATCAAAAGTGCTGGCTATGGTTATGACAATTACTTTGGTGCATTATTAAAAACAAAAAAATCTTCCGTTCTACATATTAACAACCATGTGTTACACAATGGTTTGGACACAAACGCCGTTTACCTAAAAAAAATAGAGAAATCTGTAGAAACCATTTTTGAATTACACTACAAGTTTAGCCAATTTACAACAGATATTACACTTCTGGAAGTTTTTAAAAACATTGATAAGCTTGGCATATCAAAACTAATTGCCTGGATGTTTACAATTCTTAAATCGTCTTTAAAAAAACAACTTCTCGGAAGTAGCCCTAATTTAAAATTGCTTCAATTTTATAAATTAGGATACCTTTGTGTTCTAACAAAAAGTCGCTAATGGAGCCTTTTTTTTCTGTCGTAATTACCGTATACAACAAAGCCAATTTTATTTTAGAAACTTTAAAAGGTGTTTTAAATCAAAACTTTAGTGATTTTGAAGTACTAATTGTAAATGATGGTAGTACCGATAATAGCCTCGACCTAATTAAAAGTATAACTGACAAGCGTGTTTCTATAATTTCCACAACCAATAATGGCGTTTCTACCGCTAGGAATATTGGGATGAAGGCGGCAAAAGCCAAGTATATAGCTCTATCTGATGGTGATGACATATGGTTTCCTAATCATCTTTCTGAATTAAAAAGACTAATCGAATCATTTCCCGATTGTGGAATTTATGCCACATCCTACACTAAAAATTTCTTTAATGGTAATACAATTAAGCCAAAATTTAATAATATAGGTCACCCCTTTTTTGATGTTGTATCAGATTATTTTAAATCGAGTACTATCGATAATATTTTATGGACTTCTGCCGTAGCCATTCCTAAAAAGATATTTGACAAGGGCTATAAATTTGACGAGTCTTTAGGTTGGGGAGAAGATAATGATCTGTGGATACGAATAGCCTTAGACTTTAAAGTTGCATTTTCCTCTGAATCTACCGCTTTTAAAATGATTTACAGTAATGAGAATCATTTATCCCTTACCAAGGATATTCCTAATTTACTTACCATGCTCTCAAAGCATACCAAAAATGAAAAACACAATACCTCTTTAAAAACTTACTTAGATATCAATAGGTTTATGATTGCCATGGAAGCTAAACTCAGAAATGACAGAACGAGTTATAAGCTAATGAAAAGCCAGCTTGATCATAAAAATTTAAACTATAAACTTAGATTATTACTTATGTTGCCTGCTGGTGTACTCAGATTTTTAAAACAAATTAAGTTTTTTCTACTAAAATATAAACTATACCATTCACCCTTTCGATAGCAAAAACGATTCATAGTTTCTTATGTATTCATCTTCATTGTAAATTGTAGATGCTAATACTAAGCAAACTGCACCGGCAGAAAAGTTTTCTATTTCGCGCCAGATATTGGTTGGTATATACAAGCCTTGATTCGGCTTATTGAGCATCACTCTTTTTTTGGAGCTACCATCATCCACAATTACTTCAAAACTTCCGCTTAACGCAATAATAATAGATTGTTGTTCTTTGTGTGCGTGACCACCTCTACAGCTGCCACTTGGCACATCGTATAAATAATAAACACGCTCTATTTTAAAAGGAATAGAGTCTTTTTCAACAACTGCTAAAATACCACGTTCGTCATGCACCTTAGGTATCTCTAATAATTTTACCTTTTTAATGGTATTCATTCTCACTTTTATTTAATATAGTTTCCCACTGTTGTGCAATATTATCTATAGAAAATTCAGATACACTCACCTTCGCATTTTCCTTACAATGTAAATATAAATCTTTGTCGGTATACATCCTATTCATGGCAGAGGCCAGAGCATCGATATTATAATTTTCTACAAGTAATCCATTGTATTCATGTTGTATAATTTCATTTGGTCCTGACAAACAATCGACAGAAACCACAGGTGTTCCTAAATTTAAGGATTCTACAATTACCATAGGAAACCCTTCGTATCTACTAGTTAAAACGGTAAATAATGCATTTGAAACTATGCTAAACGGATTTGACTTAAAATTTAAAAACTCGACATTGCCTGTTAATGTCAAGTTTCTGGATTTGGCCTTTAATTTTTCTAAATCTTCTCCATTACCTAAAATTTTTAATTTTACAGAGTTGTCTGGCAACATAGATTTAGCATAGCCATTTAGTAACAAAGATATATTCTTTACCTCATCATCTAACCTGCCAAAAAATAAGATATATTTCTCTAACTGATCAGTGTGGTCATCATCAAATTTTATTAAATTTTCATCAACTGAATTATGGATAACACTTACATTTTTAAATCCATATGTGGCCTTTATTTTTTTAGCAATCGCCTCCGACACAACTACAAATCTTGCTGTTGATCTATAGATTATTTTAGCTAAAAATGCGTTTGGATGTATATAAATATCGGTGTTAAAACTATGTACGGTAAAGATTGTTTTTTTTGACTTATATAATACTCTATTAATAATTAATTCCTTTAAAAAACCGACTCTAGATCTACCATCTATTATAAAATCAAAATTGTGCTTTTTCAAATAGCTTCTAAAAACAAATAGCCGCTTAATACGTTGGATAATAGAGTCATTATCTTTTTTTAGTTTTCCTAGATTTAAAAGCTCACCTTTATAGGGATAATCAATAATATTCTTAACAGTAGTTATATAAACATCGTGTCCTGAATCATATAACATTTGGGACAGCATAGCTGAAGAACGCTCTGCACCACCAACACCTAAAGAAGACACAACTATACAAATCTTTTTCTTATTGGTTTTAGGCATTTACTATTATCTTTGAAAACAAATGTAACGATATATTAGCACATGAAAATTTTATTAGTCGGCGAATATAGCAGACTTCATAACTCATTAAAAGAGGGGTTAGAAGAATTAAATCATGAAGTAAGAATCGTTGCAAATGCTGATGGTTTTAAAAACTACGACGTAGACTATCTCATAAAAAAAAAATATGCTTTTGGCTTGCTAAGACGTGTAAAAAATTTCATTTATCTTATTTCTGGTATTGACCTTGAATCGTTACACACAAAAAAACAGATTAAACAATTACAATTGCAAATAAGTGGATATGACGTTGTACAATTTATTAACGAGGCCTCTTTTGGCTGTACAGCTTCAATTGAAAAAGATATTTTTGATATGATCTCTAGCTGGAATAAGGCCTGTTACTTGTTGTCGTGCGGCACCGATCATACCAGCATCAAATATGCTAAAGAAGGGCATTTTAAATACTCTATTCTATCGCCTTATCAAGAAGGGAAAGACAAGCAGTTTCTTAGTGCGTATGGTTTAAAATATCTGCAAAAAGGTTTCGAACATCTTCACCATTATATATTTAGTAAGATTGAAGGTGTTATTGCTTCAGACATAGATTATCATTTGCCACTTAAAGGTCATCCCAAGTATCTAGGTTTAATCCCAAATCCTGTAAATACAAAAAAACTAAACTTTCAAACTCTTAAAATAAAAGAGAAGATTATCATATTTCACGGTATTAACTCAAGTAATTATTACAAAAAAGGAAATGATATTTTCGAAGCTGCTTTGGATATTATTAGTTTAAAATATAAAAACAAAGTTGAGATTTTAACTGTAAGAAGTTTGCCATATAAGGAGTATATAAATACCTATAATAAAGCACATATTATTTTAGATCAGGTTTATGCTTATGATCAGGGCTATAACGCACTGGAAGCTATGGCTAAAGGTAAGGTCGTATTTACTGGAGCAGAACAAGAATGGTTAGATTATTATAATATAAAAGAAGACACCA
The DNA here is from genome assembly GCA_013002225.1 of Winogradskyella sp. Taxonomy (GTDB): domain Bacteria; phylum Bacteroidota; class Bacteroidia; order Flavobacteriales; family Flavobacteriaceae; genus Winogradskyella. The sequence goes on along the minus strand of JABDKL010000201.1, from coordinate 30,676 downwards.
TCGCAATCAACGCCATACCAAATAGTAACAAAATTGCGAAAAAGCTGGAAAGGCTAATTTTAAATCCTGATGAAATTTTATCTATATCTAAAAACGCGCGGCAGTTTATAGAACAACATCATAACTATATAGATTGCGCCAAAGCCTATTTAGAAGCTTGGACAAATCCTGCACCTACTACTCTATCTTAATTCTTTGATTGTAATACCTGTTGATAAATAATATTACTACTATAAAATATACAATATATCTTACAAAGTGCGCAATTACTACACCTTCAGTGCCATATGGCTGAATAAATAATTTAGTGAGCACAAAAAACAAAATGAGGGATATGACTTCCGTAATCAAAAAGCTTTTTACTAATTTTTTTGCCAGAAATTGATGTGCTAAAACCAAGGCACATAATCTAATAAAATCACCCATTAATTGCCATTTAAATAGCGGCTCCATTCCTGAAAATTCAGGATATACGATCTGTATCACCAAATCTCGAAATAGATACACGATGAGCATTCCTAATCCAAAAATTGGAAGTATTGTTTTATATATATGTAAGACTTCTGCTTTAAAAGCATGCTTCGTGTTTATACTTGCAAATTTTGGTAGTACGTATAAGGTAAAAAGACCTGTAGCAAACACCATATAATTTTTTGAAATAAAGGTCATTGCTGTCCAATAACCCGCTTCATCTACATTTATTTCGGCAGTAATTAAAGTTCTAATATCGAGTTCAATATAATTCAGTAAAAATGTCGAGACAAAAGACATTAAAGCAAAGGCCAGCAAACTGTTTTTATAACTTAGGTTAAAGCTTAAACTTTTAAAATTAACATATTTGACAACCGTTTTTCCAAAGACAACTACTAATACAAAAAGCTGAATTATTGGTGTTAATGCGATGGCAATTAGCACACCATCTAAATTGTGAAAGAACAAACCATAAACCAATATTAAACTGGCAAAAATGTAGCTTACCAATTCAATAGTAGCATATTTTTTATAAGCAGAAAGGCCATTAACAAGACCATTTATACATCTATTGAACGCAATAAAAGGTACAATTACAGCTAAGAGCTTAAATAAATAACTAAAATCGATAGACTGAAAAAGTTTAACGGACAAATAATCTGATCCTAAATACAAAATGAGCGCCGATATTATCGATCCAGCAGTTACAAAAACAGTTGTTGTAGAAAATAATCGTGACAGTTCTGGTTTGTTCGCTTTATGTTCAGAAACATATTTTACTATTCCATTAAAGACACCTAAAGTAGATGTACTTGTGAGCATTGCTATGACATTACGTAACTGACCAATACTTGCGATACCAGCTTCACCAACAGTTACAGCCAATAAGCGTTGAATAAAAACTGAAATAATTAAACGTACTGTTATAACAACAGCATTTAACGAAGTTACTTTTAAGACTAAATTGTTACCTATGAATTTCGGAAGCTTCACTTATAAAAAATTAGTAATCGTCTTCTTCTTCATTCAACACACCAAAGAGTGAACTACCAAAGATTAGTAATATTATAGCAAAGTACATTAAGTAGCTCAAAAAATGCCCCATTACAGCACCTTTCAATCCAAAAGCATCAATAAGATAAATACTTGATACATACTTCATAACAAAAAGGAAAATTTCTAATATTATAAAATGACTAAACATTTTCTTAGCTAAAAATTGGTAAGCGGTGACCATAGAAAGCACTCTGATAAGATCTCCAAGAATTTGATATCCAAAAAGATCTTCAACAGGTCTAAACGCTTCAGTAAATAGTATATTAACTAAGACCGACCTCGAAAAAAATATAATCAATAAGAGGAGCCCAAACACTGGCATTATAGTTTTATAAAAACCAAAAACCTCTTTTCTAAATATTTTTTGAGAATTTATTTCAGTAAATCTAGGCAAAATATAAAGTGCCATTAAGGAGTTGAAGAACATTAAGTAATAGCTTGAAACCCGATTAATGGCTTCCCAATAACCTGCTTCTTCTATGCTAATTTCTGCAATTATATAATTCCTTATAAAGATCATAACAACTGGAATTGCAATTGATGAAACCAACGCCATTAGCATATAAGGACTTAATTTATTAAGTATTGAAAAACTAACATTTGTGATTTTTATTGAGGATACTAAACTTTTTCTATAAAGAATACCTACGACAGTAATTAATAACCCCAATGCTGGTGTAATTACAATAGCCATTAGCGCGCCATCTATATTTTCCTGCCAAATTAAAACTAGGGTTACAAGAAGCCCTAAAACCTGCCCAATAATGTTTATTACCAGTAAGATCTTATACTTTGCAAAGCCATTCATTATAGAAAAGGCGAACATGTTCAAAGCATAAAACGGTAATACAATGGCCATTACTCTAATAATATAAACGTAATTGTAATTGGCTGAAAAGATGAAATCGTTAATGAATTGTGCATTATAATAGCACAAAAGACCTAAAAACAGAGACGTAAAAAACCCAGCATAAAAAACTGTTGAAAGTGTTTTTGACAACTCTAAAGCATCATCCTTGAACTGGCTTATGTATTTTACTACTCCCTTGTAAAGTCCTGCAATAGCAAATGATTGTAGAGCGCTTAAAAAATTACGTAGATTACCTATAAGTGCCATACCATAAGGACCTATATGCACCGCAATAAACTTTGAAATTAAAATACCTGCAATTATCTTAATCGAAATATTAGCTGTATTAAGCCGTGCTGATTTCACTAAAATCTCAGTATCTATATAATGTAGTAGGCGTTTCAATTAGTAATTATTAATAGTTTTTATAACCCAATTAATTTCATCAGTTGTCATTACCGGACTCATTGGTAAACTTATAACTCTTTTATGAATCTTCTCTGCTATTGGAAGATTTAAATGAGAAAAATGATGTAAAGCAGTCTGCTTATGCGGCGGAATAGGATAATGAATTAAGGATTGTACATCATTACTATCTAAATAATTAATGAAGTTTTCTCTATCCTCCAGCTCTACTACGAATGCATAAAATACATGATTGCTTGAGCCATCATAAAATGGTAGTTTTACTTTTAAATTATTTATTTCATTTAAATACCTTCTAGCAATTACCCTTCTGCGCTCATTATCCTTATCTAATTCTTTTAGCTTTATGCTTAAAAATGCAGCTTGCATATCATCTAAACGGCTATTAGCACCAATAATTTCATTTTTGTATTTGGTCTTACTACCATAATTGCGCAAAAGACGAATTTTCTCATTTAACGCTTCGTCATTTGTTGTTACTGATCCACCATCTCCAAGTGCTCCTAAGTTTTTACTTGGATAAAAACTAAAAGCTGCTGCATGTGACAAATTACCTGCTAAACCTTGTTTCGATTTTGCACCATGAGCTTGTGCTGCATCTTCAATAAGCAGTATATTGTACCTATTTGTGAATTCTAAAAACGCACTCATATCAGCTAATTGCCCATATAAATGCACAATAACAATTGCCTTTACCTCCTTAGAGTAACTGCTTTTAACTGCATCAATAGACAGGTTATAGGTTTTTGGGTCAGGTTCTACCAATACAGGTTTTAATCCTGCGTGAATAATGGATAAAATTGATGCTATAAATGTATTAGAAGGCACCATAACTTTATCTCCGATATTTAGTTTACCTAGTTGTATATAGCCTTTTAAAATTAGTGTTAATGCATCTAAACCATTTGCAGTGCCAATACAGTAATTACTACCACAATAATTAGCAAATTCATTTTCAAAATTCTTCACATTGTCACCTAACACAAAATTTGAATTTTCTAAAGCCATAGAAAAGGCGTTTTCAAATTCATTTTGAAAGCGCTTATTGATTTTATGCAGATCTAGAAATTGAATCATATTAAAATTGTTTCTAGTAAGCTATGATTAACAGTTTTTAAATTATAAAACCCTTGGGGAATCGATCTGGCCCCAAAACCTTCCTTCCAAAATTGCAGGCCTTGATTAATGTTTTGTCCATTGTTTAGATTAGACGTTCCAAAATCAAAATATTTTTTTTCTTTAAAAATATTCTGAATAAGGTGCGCATGAAGAAAATCTAAACTTCCAAGTTCATTCTTATCTTTATTTCCAGAAATGTATTGACAATGCGCAACATTTTCTGTTTCAAAAATTGTAGTTCCAGCTACAATCTTATCGTTATGGTATACATTAAATTGACGTATGTTATTTTTAAATCTCGATTTGAGTAAGTTAATTTCCTTCAGTGAATGTACAGGATTGACGCCGTGTTTTGCCTGTAAATTTGGAATTAAAATAGAATTCCAAAACAACTCGAAATCTAGCGATTCTTCTATCCTCAATTGATGCTTAAGGCCTCGCTTAACGCCTTCCTTCCGACTATTTGACAATGAGCTATTATTAAAATTTACAACTGCATGTAAATCAGTTCTAATTAATTCTGCCTTTAATTTAAAACTTAAAAATAGAAAAGGATCGTTTATCGAATTCTTTAAATAAATACTTGGAAGATCTTTTAGCATCAAAATACTTACACCATTTTGATTTAGGTATTTAAGTATTGACTTATAACATTCAATATAATCTGTAGTTTTTAATTCTATAGAATGAATCAACCCTCCATAAGTCAGACCCTGATGCGAATAAACTATATCATCCACAATATTTGCAGGCAGTAATCCAACAAGCTTTTCGTTTTTATAGATCATTAGCGAAAAATCTTGAAACTTATCGCTATGATATTCCATGAAATTTCTATTAAAAAGAAATGTATCTTGGTTGCTAACTCTTAAGAAATTATTCCAATTGGATTTTTGGTTTGGCTGGTATTTTTGAACGTTAAAAATAGGCTTAGGGTTTATAAAATGTGAATTTACAACTTTTAGTATTCTAGATAAAGAACAAATATCAGCTAATCGACAGAATTAGGGTTGGTCGAGATATTTGTAGAGTCAATGATATATAACGGCCTGTGTTTTACATTATTATTTATTCTACTAATATACTCTCCGATAACACCTATGGACAGAAGTTGAATACCTCCTATAAATGCAGCACTAACAATTAAGGATGTCCAACCTGTAATAGTTTCCTTTAAGAAATAATGAGAAAATATAGCATACACTATAACCAAGAATGAAAACAAGGAAATTATAAAACCTAAACGACTCACAAACAGCAATGGCTTGTCTGAAAAGCCGGTAATTCCATCAAATGCAAGTCTGAACATTTTACTATAAGAATACCCACTTTGACCATGTTTTCGTGTTTTACGATCATATAACACATAGGTTTGCTTAAATCCTAACCAGGCAATTTGCCCTCTCAAAAATTTATTTTGCTCTGGCATTTTATTTATGGCATTAACAACTTTACCAGAAAGTAATCTAAAATCACCAGTATCTAGAGGAATCTCAAAAGACACCAGTTTTTTTAAAATTCTATAGTATAGTTTTGCAGTTATTTTTTTGAAAGCAGACTCTCCTTCTCGTTTATTTCGCTTTGCACTTACAACCTCATAACCCGCTTTAAATTTTAAATATAATTCTGAAATTAATTCTGGAGGGTCCTGAAGATCTGCATCTATAATAACCGTACATTCCGAATTACAGTGTTCTAACCCAGCTGAGACAGCAATTTGATGCCCAAAGTTTCTACTTAAGTTAATGTAATAAACATCATCGTTTTCTTGCGACAAGGTCAGAATTTTTGCCATTGAATTATCTGTACTACCATCATTAACAAAAATAAGGCTATAATTAGACGATAAGGTTGAAAGTACAGTTATGAGCCTTTGATATAACTCACTAAGATTTTCAGACTCATTAAACACAGGTATAATTACAGATATTTCTTTTTTTTGCATATTAACAGCTTAAGACACAACTAATATATAGTAAATCATTTAGTAAATTATTGCGATTTAGGAGTTTTATAAATATTAAAGTAAGCATTGCTCCATACTACTGTATAGTTGTGTCGTGTTAAAAAATCACGCATCGCCTTATTACGTTCATTGCTGTGCAAATCGGAATTTTCCTTATGAACCGACATATAATCTTCAATGGGCTCTGAAAAGTTACTTATGGTTTCAAACTTTTGTTGTACAACAACAGGTAATACAGGAATGTCGTGTTCTGCTTTATTTAATTTTTTTCTGAACGAATTATAATCGTAGATCCAAACCCAGGGATTGTACATATAGGGCTTGGTTTCTGTTAAGAAATGAACCATTGGTATTTTATCGTATGCAAATAAATAATCACCTGGTGCAACAAAATCTTCAAGATTGACAAGCAAATCATTTATAATTTGGGCACGCTTTTCTGTCGTGTAAATACCCTGAGCCAATTTATCGTTTATGGCATAAGTTTTTAAATATCGGCTTCCTGAATCAAAATACGCCCCATTATAAATATTATATGACTTAACGGCAAAAAATGCAAGCGCTAAACAATACAGTAGGCGATTATTTAAATTATTATTAAAAATCGATTGTATGACTTCTGTTGCAATACCATTCTTTTTTGCATAAAGGTTAAAGTTTTGCATGGCTAAAAAAAACAATGGCAACCCGAGCCAAATAGCCATATATCCGCTATTATTTATTCCACCTGCAGAACCAAGGGTTAAGGTTATTAGCGTTAACAATGAAAAGCAAGCCAATACTTTTAGGCTTGAATTAAAATGCTTGGACCAGAGTATTATTATGCTGCCCAATAAACACAATCCATAGATTGGGTAAATATTACCCGTATTAATCCAATATAGCAAAAGGCCTATAGTGCTTATGCTTAATAGAAATTTGCCAAAAGAGATTTTTGAGAAAAAGCGATTGGAAAAAATCAAAAACATAACTATAGCTGCAAACTGCACAAGTGTTACTATGATATGATAATAATTATATAGGGGCGCCGTAAATATTGACTTGAAATTATGCGAACTATTTTCGGTTTTTCCTAAATCGAAAATAGTTAATAACGCATTTTTCATTATTACAACCTGGTCAAGTGCAATTAGAATACTATATACCAAAGCAAACCCTAACACTATCCCTAAAGAGCAAAATAAAGTAGGTTTAATTGCCCTTTTTAGAGATCGAAACTTTATAAAATATCCGAAAGGAATCACAAGTAAAAAGGATGTTAGCACCAAATTAGGGATTCTTACTACTGTATTGAAACTAATTAGGATTCCTGACAAAATAAAAAGTGTCATCACATTTTTAGTAATGGCTTTACTCAAAACATAAATGATTAAAACCGTCATAAGTGCAGTAAGCTGATTGTGGTAAAAGGTTAAAAAACCATAATCATTAACAAATAAAACCATTGTTAAGGCGAGAAGTAAAAAATCTTGCCTCATATGTCGTTTCAATAAGTGATACGTAATAACAAATGTAGATGTATTCACAATCAACGCAAGCATTCTAAACCAAAATACACCACCATCCTCATAGATTTGATACCAGAGACCACCGACGATGCCACTAAACCAATACAAAAAATTATATTCTACACTTTCTGGATTTTGAAAAATCTGCTGATAAAATGTAAGTACAAAACCATCATCACATATGTCGAAGCCTTGAAAACTAAGCAACAATTGTAATAACACTACGATGATAAGGACTATTATAAATTTGCTTTTGTTCGTTAATCCAGTTTGCATTACATTTTACTTTATAGTTTCTCGTTTAGATTAAATGTCTTAAAAACCACATTACCATTTTCATCAATAACTTCATACAAATCCTGAGGAGCATCCTTGGTTACAAGTAAATAGCTCTTATCTTCTTGCGTTGTATCTAATAAAGTCGTATCGCTACTTAGGTATGAAAAGACTGATCTAAACAAATTAACTGATGTATTTAAATCTGCATCATATAATTTCGGGTTATCAGGCCATTTAATTGCTAATAATGACGAAAACATAGACAAAGTATTTTCTTTGCTATTTGGTTTTTGATGTGCTTGTGACGAATAGTCATAACCTACAAAACCACCATGATCTGATGCAATTATTATAAGACTGTTAGCATCATATGTCTCAATAAGTTTTATGGTTTCTGCCAGCCATTTATTTGCGTCTTCCAATCGTTTTAGATACAATTCTTTTTCAATTTCTTTTCCTTTAGAAGTAGATTTTAGAGTGGCAATATGTCCGGGAATTATTTTCTCAACAAAATAGAATTGACTTCCCTTGTCATTAGTTTTTATAGCATTTTCCAAATCTTTTAAAACATTACGTTTAAACTCGAAACCTTTCGCAAATACCGACAAATCTTTATAACTAACATTGCAGTAATCGTATCCTATTTTTGGTCTACTGGCAAGGAGGTAAGAATTTTCTAAAATTAAAGATGTAGTATAGTTATTATTTCTTAAAATGTTTAAAACAGGATTATCTGAGGTGATTATATCTCTTGCAAGCATAAGTTCTGAGGACGAATCTATTAGTCCATGAAAATAGTGATGCTTCATTGCAAACAAAGAAGCATTGGAGCTTAAGGTCGAATAATAATTGCTTCTAAAATTAGGGTACAATGTAAAACCATTGGCAAGCAAAAAGTTTGCGAAGGCACTAGTATCTTTTCCGTAATTACCCTTCGTTAATTCCGACAATCCCACATATCCATCAGGTTGAATCAAATAAATATTAGGTGTCTTTTTAAATTGTACAGATTCAATTTTATTGTCTTGCTCCAGCCAATTCTTGTTATAATTTGTGTATGTAAATAAGATTGGCATTAAAAATATAATGCCAATTATCGCCAGCAGAAATTGAAATTTTATAATTTTTAGTAAATGCTTATAGACGAGAACTCCCAACAATACTGCAATAAGGATCGCCAAAATGAGTAACTTCTTTTGTAAACCATAAGCGCTGTAAAGTAATAGACCAGTAAAAAATGTCAAGTTTAGAACCGTTAAAACTTTAAGTTTATGTTTGTCTATAAATTTTATTTTAAGACCTAATAGAGAAGTCGAAAGGAAGATAATTATCGGAAGTACAATGTAAATAATAGCAACCCATTTAATATGGTACCAGGATGCATAAAGTGTGTGGTTAGACTTGTAAAGAAATGTAAGGGGATATAGTCCAGCTGATAGTGCAGCCAAAACAGACAGTCTGTTTTTACTTACATCAGATAATTTTAAGGTTTTTTTTTGCGCTTTCAATTTATAGTTTCTAATAAATACATAACACGTTCCGACGCTGTTATATCTACTTTCTCTCTAATTATAAAATGGTTACTATATGCGTTTTCAAAATTTTCTATTGTATAAAAATCAAAATATGCTTCAAAATCATTTTTAGATTTTAAAAGGCGTTGCACCCAAGAATCCTTTCGTTTCGGAAATTCTATTATCAAATATTTTGAAAACGAACTGAAAAAAGCTGCCGATTGCTTAAATGGTACATTTCCAGATAATGACATATGATGAATTAAAGCTAAAGCAAAGGTTACATCTGGGGCCAATTGCTTTGCGCGATCTATAAACGAATCGCGTTCCATATTATTTAAACCTATAGATGCAGAGGGATTTAAAACATTGAGCACAAAAGGTAAAATAAACTTGTCCTTATTCTGCTTCATTTTTTTATAATTAAAATCAACCGCATTATTATCTACATCACAAACCAGAGCCAGATCAACCGACCTTTTCAGTTTTCTAACAAATGTACCATCATTACCACCAACATCAATTAGACTATTAGGCTTTAAAGTATCAATCCAGGTATTTATGATGTTCGATTTTTTAATAAATGCATCATCCGAATAATTGGTCTTATCATAATAATTCCCCCATTCAGAGGACTCTTTAAGTTCCAGCTTTTTAATATAACTATATAGACTTTCTATAATGTTTAGTTGTCCTTTTTTAGATAATGTAGCTTTTTTAGTTTGCTCTTTATAATCTTCATTATGTTTATCTTCTAAATTGGCTAGAAGGTGAATATTGGAGTATACCAACGGACTAAGCTTAGTTTTAAAGGGCAACATAGAACTAATCAGTTTTACGGGTACACCATCAATAAAATTACTTAATAATTTAAGCTGGTCTGCTCCGTGAAAATGCGCTAATAGTAATGGACCTAAAAAATGAGTTACAAACTGCTTGTAAGCACGCCAGGGCTTGTTTTCGGTATAGAAGTCGAACGATAAAGTATCAATAAATATGGCTTTCCCGTTATGAAAAGCAACATTAAAAGCTGACGCATCCTTTAAAGAAAATCCATGTTCTAAACTGTATTTTTGAAGTTTTAAAGTTAGTAATGCTGCCTCCTTATACATATTAAAACTCCACTCGTATGGATAGGTAATAAATGGAATTTTTTCAGCTTTAATTATTATTTCATTTTCTGAACTGATTATTTCTTCGTGTGGAATAAGTAAACCATTTTTAATTAGTCGGTTATAAAATCCGCTACTAGTTAATGACGAATATGGTTTAAAATATATAGGATTAATGACCCTTCTTATTTCACCATTTTTAGTGAACACATAACCCGAGGGATCTCTGAATGAAGATGGATGAGCGTTATTGGCGTTCACTTGAATTTTTATTTTCAAGGTCAGTATCGGTAACATCGATATCTTCATAAAGATCATCCTCAATTGGCTTGGATATACCTAAAAACACCTTGATTTTATGCATTAAATTTTTAGAAAATAAGATCACACCAGCCACAGCAGCGATAATGGATTGAATTATCATCGCACCTAGACCGGGATCAAAATAAAGACTTATCATAACGTAATTTTGGTAAATATAAAAAATAAGAAATTGCTACATATTGGTCATAACAAAAAAGAGAAATACCTAAGTATTTCTCTTTTAAATTTAATTCCGTCTACTTAATTATAGACTTTTATTCCTTTTACGATCTACTTCTTTTAAATGAATTTTTCGTAATCTTAAGTGATTTGGGGTTACCTCAACATATTCATCTTTCTGAATATACTCTAAAGCCTCTTCCAAAGAGAATTTTATAGCTGGTACAATTTTGGCTTTATCGTCTGCACCAGACGAACGAACGTTACTCAACTTCTTAGTTTTAGTTACGTTAACAGCCATATCGTCACCACGTGAGTTTTCACCAATTACTTGCCCTTCATAGATATCCTCTCCTGGATCTACAAAAAACTTACCTCTATCTTGTAATTTGTCTATAGAATAAGGAATTGCTTGTCCATTTTCCATAGAAACCAAAGAACCGTTTTGACGTTCTGGAATACCACCTTTTAAAGGTTGGTATTCTTTAAATCGGTGTGCCATAATAGCCTCACCAGCTGTAGCCGTAAGCAATTGATTACGTAAACCAATTATACCTCGTGATGGTACAATAAACTCACAAACCATGCGATCCCCTTTTGCTTCCATGCTTAACATTTCGCCTTTACGCATGGTTACCATTTCTATAGCTTTTCCAGAAACATGTTCTGGTAAATCTATAGTCATTTCTTCAAAAGGTTCACACTTAACACCATCAATTTCTTTGATGATTACCTGGGGTTGTCCTATTTGAAGTTCATAACCTTCACGACGCATTGTTTCGATTAAAACCGAAAGGTGTAATACGCCACGACCAAAGACCATAAACTTATCTGCACTATCTGTCTCCTCAACACGAAGTGCTAAATTCTTTTCTAACTCTTTATTTAATCTGTCTTTAATATGACGAGAAGTAACAAATTTACCGTCTTTACCAAAGAAAGGTGAATCGTTTATTGTAAATAACATGCTCATCGTTGGCTCATCGATAGCAATAGTTTTTAATCCTTCAGGATTTTCAAAATCAGCGACAGTGTCACCTATTTCAAAACCTTCAAGTCCTACTATCGCACAAATATCTCCAGTTTGTACCTCATCTACTTTTAGACGGCCTAAACCTTCAAATGTGTGTAATTCCTTAATTCTATTTTTAACAATAGAACCATCTCTTTTTACTAAAGAAATTTGTTGACCTACTTTTAAGCCTCCACGAGTTAAGCGACCAATTGCAATACGACCTGTAAAAGAAGAAAAATCTAAAGATGTGATTAACATTTGCGTCGTTCCCTCTTCAATTTTTGGCTCAGGAATATGTTCAATAACCATATCTAATAATGGTTCAATATTTTCGGTTTCGTTTTGCCAATCGTCACTCATCCAATTATTCTTGGCAGAACCATAAACTGTTGGAAAATCTAATTGCCACTCTTCAGCACCGAGCTCGAACATTAGGTCAAACACTTTTTCATGCACTTCATCAGGTGTACAATTTTCTTTATCTACCTTATTTACAACTACGCATGGCTTCAACCCTAAATCAATAGCTTTTTGCAATACAAAACGTGTTTGCGGCATTGGTCCTTCAAAAGCATCAACTAACAATAATACGCCATCAGCCATGTTTAACACGCGTTCTACTTCACCACCAAAATCGGCGTGACCAGGAGTATCAATGATGTTTATTTTTGTATCTCTATAAACAACTGATACATTTTTAGATGTAATGGTAATACCTCTTTCTCGTTCTAGATCGTTGTTATCTAGAATTAAATCTCCTGTATTTTCATTTTCACGAAACAATTGACAGTGGTACATAATTTTATCTACCAAGGTTGTTTTACCGTGGTCAACGTGTGCAATAATTGCAATATTTTTAATCTTAGCCATAACTAATGCTGATTTTAAGCGCGCAAAGGTACGGCTTATTATCCTGATTTCGTTAATTCTATGTTATAATTTACACTTTTAGCAATTTCCATTTGTAACTTGTCGTTATAATTACGAATTTTTAGTAAAAAGCCTTCCCACAAATCAATCGCTAATTGGGCTATTTATATCTGATAACTAAATTTTTAACAGATGCATACGATTAGTAAATACACCAAGTTTATACCCTACCTATATTTTATTTCTGTAACTATATATTTCTTTACAGGGATTAATAGAAGTGAAGGTACCTCTGCATATCCTATTTTATTATTTACAATTCCATTTTTATGGCAATTAATAAAACCAAATAGAAAACTAAATTTTTCGTTAGGTATAGTATTTGTTTGTTTATCCTCATATTTAATTTTGGCCTATATTTCTAACCTGTTACAAATATTAAGCTGGTCTGCTGCATCAAAACAATTAATCTTTTATGGTGGCCTATTGGTAGCTGGCAACTTTATTATGTCTTTATGGATTGTAAGGAATAGTATTAAAAAGGTTTTTTAAAATGTTATCTTTACGCCTTAATATTTAAGTCTATTACATTGATTACAATACCAAAATTAAAACATACGGATTCTGATAACTTTTTCTTGCTTTGCGGCCCATGTGCGATTGAAGGTGAGGATATGGCTTTACGTATCGCTGAAAAGGTTATTTCGATAACAGATAAATTGCAAATACCTTATGTATTTAAAGGTAGTTTTAAGAAAGCTAATAGAAGTAGAATTGATAGTTTTACTGGTATAGGCAATGAAAAAGCCCTTAATATATTAAAAAAGGTTTCTGAAACTTTTGATGTACCAACAGTTACCGATATACACGAAGCTTCTGATGCAGCCATGGCTGCAGAATTTGTTGATGTATTACAAATACCTGCCTTTTTAGTGCGTCAAACCGATTTAGTGGTAGCAGCTGCTGAAACAGGTAAAGTTGTAAACCTTAAAAAGGGCCAATTTATGAGTCCTGAAGCCATGAAACATGCAGTACAAAAGGTAAAGGATGCTGGTAATGAAAAAGCATGGATAACCGATAGAGGTACGATGTTTGGGTACCAGGATATGATTGTCGATTTTCGTGGTATTCCAACTATGCGTCAATATGCTCCTACAGTTCTTGATGTAACGCATTCCCTGCAGCAACCTAACCAAAGTATTGGTGTTACTGGTGGGCGACCAGATATGATCGAAACTATTGCGCGAGCTGGTGTTGTAAATAATGTGGATGGTTTATTTATAGAAACACATTTTGATCCTGCTAATGCTAAAAGCGATGGTGCAAATATGTTACATCTGGATAATCTGGAAAGTTTACTTTCTAACTTAGTGGCAATAAGAAAATTGGTTACTTCTTTTTAGATCCAGATGCTTTAATCAGTTTAAACGGATTGGTATTTATTTCTAATTGTTGCTCTATTACATAGACCACAACCTCATCTATAATATCCTCAACAGACCTATATCGTAAAGACATTACGCGCTTTCGATTTTCTGTAATGTAATGTGATTTATAGCTTTGTAATCGCTCTCCATGCCAAAATGCTAAATCCACGAAATCTTTAGATTGATTGAAATAACAAAGTGGAATATCATTGCAATAATAGAAAGGCTAGTGCCATTTGTATAGTAACTCTGCATTAGGGACTACAGCGCCAACAAGTGATTGTAACTGCAACAATATGGACTTATAAGGTTCTGCTTGTTTTAGTATATAGGATTCAGCGGGATTCAATCGTTATTAGAATAATTGAATAATTCCTATAACTATTAAGGCAATACCAATTATTGCTTTAAACGGCATAAGCTTATCAGACAGTTTTCTCAAGCCTGTTTCCAATGCTGGTACTTTACCAAAAACATGAGTAAGTAATAAAATACCACCAAGAATACTGACAATATTTAATAGAAAACCATCCCAAAATTCGAGAATAGCGAGTATAATTAAGCCGACACCTATAGCCGTCTGAAATGGTGCTAATACACCTGCAATTTTATTAAAAAAATTACTTTCACCGTCCCATTTGTCTAATGTTGCCAATCCCAATAATATCCCTCCTGAGATATTGGCTATGGCTAATAAAAGCTCTATCATAATTTACATTTATTTAGTATTAATTTATAAATTTAACTAATATCTGGTAAAGTTGTCTGACCGGATTTAATTAACCTCAACTATTTTGAATACTATGAAAGATACCTTGCTACTTAATCTAAGCCATTAACATAATCCTGAAGGTAACTAAAAGACAATGTAAGCCTCCCATTTTCGGTCATCTTGGCACGTTTTAACACTTCACTCTTATCATCATTAAAAAAAGCAGGTATGACGTGCTCTAAAAAACTCTCACCAAAACCTTCACTGGCATCTTTAGGCAATTCACATGGTAAGTTGTCTACGGCCATAACTGTTATAGCCCCTTTGGCATTAAAAGCAACTTCTTTTTCAGTATGTGGATCATAACCATAAAAAGGTTTTGCAATGGTCGATGGCCTAATAGTACTGGCTACTGGCCCATCGATATCGCACGAAATATCCGCTACTAAATTAATTCTAAACGCTGGATCTTTGGCATCCTCGCGCGTAAATAAAAATGGCGCATTATTCCCGTAAAAATGGCCTGCGATAAAATAATCGGTCTCTTTAGCATATGGCATAAAATTACTTTGATAGCCTTTTGGGTCTTTATAAAACTCCACCCTATTTCCTACTTTCCCATCCATTCGTTTAGCATATTCCATCACATCCACTCTACAATAAACTGGTTCTGAAAATTCTGAGGTCAAATAAAGAGCGTCACTCACTTCTTTAATTTCCAAATGGTCTAATATTTCTTTAGCACCATTAGCCACTTTTCCAGTACCAGATAATAAAATTTTAATGTTTGGGATAGTAATTTTATCTAATTCTTGTTTGACCTCCTTAAGATCTGCCAATGTTTCAACTTTTGGCAGGTCAAATAAATCATCACGTAAACCTAGCGCTCTAAATCCATTATAAGCTCCCACTAAACCTGCATAGCGACCAAAACCAATTAAACGCATATTGTTTTTACGCACAATTGTTTCGTGATCATATAATTCTATGTTCTTTTCCAAAATTGCTTTAAGCAAGTCGCGGTTATAAGGTTGTTTTTTAATGGTATGAGAAAAGAAAAAATATTTTTTATTAGGAATTAGGTGATTAATTGGCACTTCTTTTACACCAATCATGACATCTGCGTCGGAGACATCATCTGCAACTTTAAAACCAAATTCTTCATAAGCTGAATCAGGAAAAATTCTTATATCCGATGACTCAACAATAAATTGTGCTTCCGGAAAATCTAACTGCGCTTCCGCAAGTCTTTCTGGAGAAAACACCACACGTCTATCTGGCGGACTTTTTCGTTCTTTAATGATGGCAAATTTCATAAAAAATAATAATTATATACTCTGTCAAAAATAAGCCGAATTAAATGCCTTAACAAATGATTTTAACTAATCGTTGCGCTCTACTTCACTTTCGCTTTTTAACACATAGTCGCCATTATCCTGTTTAATATATATAGCTTTATCTCCTTGTTCACCTTTACGTGTTACTTCGTTACCCTTTATAGTTTTTGTAACTTCATTTGTATAGGTTTCCTGTACTTCTCCAGTTGCGGTGCCATTACCCCATTTCCATTTTACTTGAGTTCCTTTTTTAATCATAATAGTAGCTGTTTTTGATAACTAAATAAATGTACTCAATTTTACAAAAAAGCAAGAATATTTTTCATAACAGCTAAGAATGATCAATTTTTTTAATTTAATTAGGCAATAATTCAAAAAAACTAACACTATGAGTTCAAAAAAAGAAATGTTAGCACGATTTGGAATAGGTGCTAAAGGAATAGTTTATTTATTAATCGGTGCGTTAACTGCTTTCGCGGCCTTTGGACAGGGAGGAAGCAAAAGTGGTAAAAGTGATATTTTACAATTTATTGCCGAGCAATCTTTTGGAAAAATATTATTAGTTGCTCTAGGCCTAGGTCTAATTGGATATACCTTTTATCGTTTCTACCAGGCTTTCGCAAATCCAAAAGATCTAGATGACGATGCTAAAGGTTATTTTAAGCGTATAACCTACACCATTAGTGGAATAGTATATGGTTTATTAGCCTTTTCGGCACTTAAAATGGTATTTGGAGGTTCTACGAGTAACTCTAGTACAGCATCAAAACTTCTTAATTCGGAATACGGCAATATAATTGCCCTAGTATTGGCGCTTATACTTTTAGGTAAAGCCATTTATGAATTTTATGCAGCGTATTCCGGTAAATTTAAAGAGGACATTGAGCATGCGCAAATCAACAATGATTCAAAAAACCTGCTGGTAAAAGCAGGCAAAATTGGTTTTACGGCAAGAGGTATTGTAATTGCAATCATGGCTTTTCTTTTTTTTAAGGCAGGATTTAGTAACAACGAGAGTAACGTTAACCGAACAGACGCTTTTAATTTTTTACAAGATCAATTTGGCTCCACTATACTGGCTTTAGTTGCAATTGGAGTGGCTTTGTATGGTATTTTTATGCTCATAAAATCAAAATATCCAGATACTAGCATCAATTAGAATTAATTGGAATTTGGTATGCTTTTTGCAATTATATATTAAGAATGTATGATAGTTTTTCATAGATTTGCAACCCAATTATCATTTAAAATTATGGGGTCGACTGGTTTTGACAGCGAGATTAATTAAATGGTAAGCACGTCGTGTAATGGCATTGAGACACGTAAAAGGCTAGACCAAATTTTAAACGGCGAGAATAACTACGCTTTAGCTGCATAATCTGAATTATAGTAAGATTCGTGCTTATTCCTGCGAGGCAGGAAGGCTAAATGTCTCCAGAAAGCCTTAGTTAGTGGCGTTCTTTTTAGAGGCATCGTAAAAATTAACTAAGATTGGGTAGTGCTTTGTTACCTTTTCGAGATTAAGAAGCTAAGTTATAAGTAGGTTGTCTTTAACCAGCTTATAATCGAAAAAACAAGAAAAGAATAAACGTGTAGAAAGCTCTTTGATTACTTGTTTGGACGAGAGTTCGATTCTCTCCGACTCCACAAAAAACCCTGTAAATCATTATTTTACAGGGTTTTGTTCTATTCAATCAACTTACGTTGATGGGTCACGTCTAAAAATCTTTGACAGATTAAATATAAGAATACAAAAAATCATCCAGACAAATCCAGCCAGATAGCCACCTAAAACATCCGACGGGTAGTGCACTCCAAGATAGATACGGCTTATTCCTATGCTCAGTATTAAAATAATTAGAAGGGCGATTAATATACTCTTAAGGACTCTATGAATTTTAAATTGATAAATCAGATAAATAAGGAAACCATAAAATGCAATTGATAACATTGCATGACCACTGGGATAACTCAAGGTTTTTACAGTAACCAAATGCTCTCCGGCCGGACGTGCTCTATTTATGATTTGTTTAAGTAATACATTAGAACTTAATGCTAGCACCAGAACCAATGAGAGTTGTAGGATGTGCTTCCAACTTTTGAAAGCCAGAAGAAATATTGCAATGACCGAACTAAATACGATAACATAACCCCAAACATCCCCTATTTCTGTTACTGCGATCATATAATTTGTTACCCAATTCGATTTATAACTCCAGATTTTCTCGCTTACGGCCACATCGACATCAGCTAAAAGTTCGGACATTATACCATGTGTTAACTCTACAAATAATATAGTACCCACGATTACTATAATAACTGCTAAAATTGCAGTGATAATATAGGGCCAATTAGAATTTGGACTATTAAATTTTTCTTGTAGAAATTTCTTTATTCCTTTTAATATATGAATGACTTGTTTTTGCATATTTATTAAAATCTAAATCCAGCTGTAAATATAATTCGACTATCCTCAGAGCTTTGGTAATAACCAATATTTGCGGTGAAGGCCTGAAAACCATTTATAAACAAAGAACCTCCATAATTGTTATGCCACTTATTTGAATCTACATTATCATTCCATACACGACCTAAATCAAACCCTCCTGTAACACCAAATCTTAATGGAACAAAACCTGTACGCTGCTCAACTAAGCAAACACGCAGGTCTGTAGATTGATAAAATGAAGTTTTTCCCATAAACCGTTCGTTTCTATAACCTCTTAAGCTTGTATTTCCTCCAACAGTGGCTGCATGATAAAATTCATAGTCATTACCCAAAATAAAATTAGCTTTAGCTATAGTTGCAATAGTGGCAAGACCACTTTTATGAATTGGATAAATAAATGAAGCTGTTGGAGACACGTAAGCGAATTTATTATCAAATTCTGAATCTATATTTGTTTTATATCCCGTGGTTAAACCAAATTCCATTCCACGACGTGGCAAACTCAACATACCACGCTTATTGTTAAAGTTAACACCAATTTCTGTAGTGGCATATAACTGATTTCTGAACACAGCACTATTTGTATTAAAAAAAGCCTGCGCAAAGCCGTTGGCCCTATCATCGACCTCAAAAGATTCTACACCAAGTTGTAAATGAGCACTAATACTCCCTTTCGTTTTATAAATTAAAGCGGGTTTTATATGCCATTGACTCATTCTTGTTCGATTAAAATCTAAATCGACTGTGTCTGGATTGTATGTAGTTTCATTTCCAATTCCAAAGAAATTTATAGCATAGCTATCACTTGTAATTCTTGCATCAAAAGCAAAGTTCCAATTGTAAAAAAAGTGCGCAAACTCGCCATTATAGGAAAATTCAGATCCTTGTGTGGCAGAATAATATGATGCATTAAATATATGTTGTGTAGTAAAGGGATTTCTTAATAAGCTATACGTTGTATAGGTATCGGTTACCCCAACACTTAATCCAGCATCAGGATCAAAGCCAAGTGTAGGTAATATGACATTGTTAGCCTTTTTTCGTTTTTGAGGATCGTAGTTATTTATATCATAAGAGTCCGTAAGGTACTTCCTTACAGGTGTATTAAATGTATTCGTCTTAGACTTGTAATCATAAATCTTTACTGATTTATTGTTCAGAATATTATAAATATCATTTTCTTCGCCACCAAAAATTTTCAAATCTATATAGTTTTGACCATCACCAGAAACTGAAATCTCATCATCACCATCTAAGGCATAAATCCAAATTTCCTTTGTTTCGTCTTTCGAATAAGTGTTGTTTAAAATTGTTTTATCTTTTTGAGTAATAGTAATGCTTGTAAGCCCGTTGGCCTTTCTAACAATATCAATGTTATTGTCCTTATTTGTAGCAACAATTATTTCGTGCTTTTTAAAATAGTCATAATAGTCTTGAGCGATTGTTACAAGGTTTGCTTGTCTTTCCTTTAAGGTTGACTTTATTTGGTCAATACTCTCGTCTTTGGTGTCTTCCAACAAGTTTGCAAAGGCATTATCTATTACGGTATCAGTAAGTTGTTTCTGTATATTCTCTGCTTGTGTTTTCCAGTCGTTCCAATCGGCATTATTGATAAAGCTCTTATCTAAATAGTAAACTGCATTATTAAAAGTCTTTATATTTTTGATTTGTGGTGCATAGGTTTGCATATTACGCGCTAATGGTGATACAGCTTTTAATAGTGCAGGAAATACGCCATCATATTTCGGAAACGCCTGATCACGATCCCTTGGTATTGGTTTATAAAGCTTTGTGCCATCTTCCTGTTTATGCAGTGCCCAACGCCATTGATCTTCATGTCTATCCCAGTCTCCTATTAGCATATCGAATAACCGTGCTCTTAAGTAAGTGTCTTCATCGATTTTTGCGTCTTTATCGTTCTGAAGTTCTAACAACATATCCTTAGTACTAATAATATCATCAGCATTTCCGAAAATGTCAAAGCCCTTATTTTCATCGCCCACATGCTCTTCGAACATATACAGTTTATCTCCGTAATTTTCGTTAAATCTGCCCAAGCGTTTCTGTTTAGGTAAATAGACAATTCTTGGATTAGCATGCGGAATATTTATAGCATCTAAAAGTTCATTTATAGCGAATTGAGCATAGGGTTGAGCAGTCGTATAATAGTCTTGCACCACATCTTCTGCTACTGTATTGTCCATATAATTTAAAACATAATGATCTTTAATTTTAGATTGTATAAAGCGCAAGCCACTCTTTCTCAACTCTCTAACCGTATATTCATTTTCATTATCGTCAATTAACCGCAGACTTCTGGATTGGTTCCCCCCACCTTCAGTAATAGCTCTAACATTATCTGGTAAGTCTTCTAAAAAAAGTACTGGCGCTTCTATTTCTCTTCCATAGGCAGCTCTGTAATGGTCTCCCCAAAACCATTTATAGAACCCTGATTTATTTACTTCTTCACTTGTATAAATTGCGTCTTTATAAGTTGCATTAAACTCGTCCTTGGTATGGTATTTAAAATCTTCTAACTGTCCTTTTTTTAGTTTTATTGATTTTGAAAATAATTTTGATGACGTATTATTTGCAACGCTATAAATTTCAACTTCAGAGCTACCGTCTTTAAACACATTAAGTTTTGCGAAACCTGGCAGGCTAGATCCAAAATGTCCATCTTCCATATCTGGATTAGATCTAGAGGTATTACCAATAGTTCCACTTATGACCTGAGGTATTTTATCATCCATTAAAAATTGTAAGTTTTTGTTACCTCCAGAAACGAAAATGACATCATTAAACTGGCTCGCTAAGGTTTCTAGTCTTCCTATGAGATATTGCATATTTGTATTGTAATAAGCTTGTTTATTAAAGCCTCCCATCCGTCCTATAAATCCATGTCGGGTTGCAGTTAAAACGGGATGATGCAACGCCACAATGATCGTTTTATTTTGTTCGTCCTTAAGCTCATCTTTAAATTGTAGAAAGAACTGCTCTCTTGTTTTTATTTCGCAATCATTATTTATATAAGGGTGGTCATCCCAGTTTTCTAAATACCACTGAGAATCTATCATTACTAACTCAACCTCATCACTTAGCGTTTCACGCTCAATAGGGCAGCCATCGTTTGGCCAAAACTTAGCTTTGCTATTATCTTGTAAAAAAGATTCTAGGTCATCGATATTTTTATGACCTCCCCTGTTCCATTCATTTTTACCAGGAATAAAAATAATCTGTCCATTAAAACCGGATAGTGGTTCTAATACCTCTGATCTTAAAAATGTTTCCTCATCGATTCTCTCCTTAGAATTTTTGGGATAACCCTTTGATCGGGTTGTATTACCTAGTCCTATAAAAACAGCATCATCATCTTTTTTAGACGCCCTTACTATAGCATCTAAAATAGCTTTAGAATTTGTGTTGGGTTCCGATCCTAACTGGGATGTTAAGTAGACACTTTTGGAAACTTTTTTTGAGGTTTGTTGTGCATTACTGACCATAGTAAAGCTAAAAAACAAAAGCACTATAACTAAGAATAGTGCATTGGTGTAGTATTTAAAAATATATGGAATTCTCATGAACGAATTATTTATTGGACTAAATTCTTAATTAATTTACTACAATAAGTGCTTATATAGAAATTTTATTAAAGCATACCGTAATTTTTTTATTCCCAGAATAGCATTACCGTAATATGTTATTGTAGTGTTAGCCATGAATAAAGCTCTAATTCTTATTTCATTTAAAATGTAACGAAAGGATTATAGAGGAATTTCGACTATTTTTAAACAAATTAATATGACAATAAAATTATAGCAAAATCGAATTATGATTACTTGGAAAGATGTTATAAACTATTCCGTAAAAGGAAACCCAACTCCAGATAAGCGTGTAGAGAGATCTGATGCAGAATGGAAAGCAAAATTAACTCAAGAACAATATAGAATTACTAGACAAAAAGGTACTGAGCGCCCTCATAGTGGAGCGCTCTGTAGCATTTATGAAGAAGGAAAATACAATTGTGTTTGTTGCCATACGCCTCTTTTTGATTCTACAATAAAATTTGAATCCAGTAGTGGTTGGCCAAGCTTTACACAACCCATTAAAGAGAACACCATTAAGTATCATCGTGACACCTCATTTGGAATGGTTCGTGTAGAAGTTTTGTGCAATACCTGCGACGCCCACCTAGGACATGTTTTTCCTGATGGCCCAGAACCAAGCGGATTACGTTATTGTATTAATTCAGAATCAATGATTTTAGATAAGGATACAGATTAATGGTAGGTAAAAACATACAAATTGCTACAGTTGGCGGAGGTTGCTTTTGGTGTACAGAAGCTGTTTTTCAAGAAGTAAAAGGGGTGAAACAAGTACTATCTGGATATTCTGGTGGTAATGTCCCAGGGCGTCCCACTTATAGAGAAATATGCTCAGGATTAACGGGACATGCCGAAGTTGTTAAGATCACCTTTGATGCCGACATAATATCCTATAAGGACATTCTTTTAATTTTTATGACCACTCATGACCCTACGACACTAAACCAACAAGGTGCTGATCGCGGGACGCAATACCGTTCGGTCATCTATTATCATAACAAAAATCAAAAAGAAACTGCAGCACTTTTATTAATAGAATTAGCACAGTATTACAATAATCCTATAGTCACCGAAATTTCAGAAGCTATGACTTTTTATGAAGCTGAAAAAGAGCACCAAGATTTTTATAAAAATAATCCGAGCTTTGGCTACTGTAGCTTTGTAATTGACCCAAAACTTGCAAAGCTTAGGAAGCTACATGCAGACAAATTAAAAGCTTAATACATCAGTTAAAAATAGTTGTGGAAGATTGTTCTTTGTGATAGTTTTTCAACCCTGTTTTTAACCAATTAAAATAGGCATCTGCATTAGATTCGTAGGCGTTGGTAACATTCAACAAATCCATATCAGAATTTAATAAGACGTAATAGGGCTGCGAATTATCTTCAAAATTTAGAGTTTGCATTGCGGTCCACTTATCTCCTACGGTCTCGATAGTTTTAACAGTACCGTTTGCCCTTAAATAATTAAACTGTTCATTTTCCGGAAGCATTTTGCGATCATCCACGTATAATGAAATGATTATATACTCATCCTTTAAAATTTCATAAACATCGGAGGTGCTCCAAACCTGCTCCTCCATTTTTCTACAGTTTACGCAAGCCCAACCCGTAAAATCTAATAAAATTGGTTTATTCTCTAGTTTAGCAGCAGCGACACCTTCTACCAGATCTTTATAACAATTTAAGTCCAATGGGCACTCCGAGGCTTTGTCATACAAACTATAAAACATTGGTGGTGGAAAACCACTCAGTAATTTTAGATTCGCATATTTAGTATTAGATAAGCCTGGCAATAAATAAATTATAAATGCAACAACCAGAATACCAGTCGTAATTCTGCCTCTACTTAATTTATCCAGAGGACTATCATGCGGAAACTTAATTTTACCAAAAAGATACAGTGCCAAGCCAATAGCGATAATTATCCAAAGCCCTATAAACACTTCACGCTTTAATAATCCCCAATGCTCAACAAGATCTGCATTAGATAAGAATTTTAATGCTAATGCTAGCTCAACAAATCCTAAAACAACTTTTACTGTATTTAACCAACCTCCAGATTTTGGTAGTGAATTAAGCCATTTTGGAAACATAGCAAATAATGTAAATGGTAGGGCCAGTGCCAATCCAAAGCCTCCCATTCCCATACTAAGTTGCATAGCGCTGGCATCTGAGGTCATTGTACTACCAAGTAGCCCTCCCAATATTGGGCCCGTACAAGAAAAAGAAACGATCGCCAATGTTAATGCCATAAAAAATATGCCAAAAACGCCACCAATTTTATTGGCTTTATTATCCATAGCAGCACTCCAAGATTGTGGTAAGGTAAGCTCAAAATATCCAAAAAAGGAAAAGGAGAAGACGACAAAAATTATAAAGAAAATAATATTGAGTGTAACATTTGTCGATATCGTATTTAATATACCAGAATCAAGCGAGTCCATTACATGAAAGGGTAAACTGAGAAGTACATAAATTAAAAAAATAAAGAAGCCGTATAGAATAGAGTTTAATAATCCTTTTCGAGCATCTGAAGATCCTTTGGTAAAAAATGATACCGTTAGGGGAATCATTGGAAATACACATGGTGTTAAAAGTGCAATAAGTCCACCTAAAAATCCTAGGATAAATATCCCAAAATAGCTTTTGTCTTCAACCGTTTGTTTTTCATAGTTGTCCCATCCAGATACATTTAAGTCAAGTGCTTCTGAAAGTGCTTTACTGCGATCATCAATTTTGATATCTTCTTGCTCTACAATAGAACCATCGAGCGAAATATTAAATGTGTAATCTCCTGGAATACACTTGGTATTATCACAGGTCTGATAGGTCACAAAAACTTTAATTTGATTTAGACCATCAGCTAAAATTGAAATTCTTTGATTAAAATCTGCTTTATCTTTAAATTTTACAACGTTCTCCTCAAAAATAGTATCGTAAACTGGAGCTACACTTGGCTCGGAAGTAACGCCTACTAACTCGTAGCCATCGCTTTCAGTATTGAATTCAAATACGGTTGTTGGTGAAAAACCATTTTCGTCCTGGCGGGTTTGAGAATAGATATACCACCCATCGTCGATAATGGCCGTGAATGTTAGATTAAATTCCTTTTCAGAAATTTTTTCAACCTCATGTTCCCATTTTACAGGTTCTAGTATTTGTGAAAATAAATTGAAAGAAAAGCCAATGGCCAAAACGAAGAATAGTAACTCTTTTCTAATCGACATACAAATAAACATTAAATCACAAATGTAATTGATGTATATGTATTAATAGCTATGACTGAAATATTTTATAAAAACCTTAAGAATTGTTAATTTGATAATTTAAGTTATAAAAAAAACCGAACAAAAAGTTCGGTTTATAGTCGTTAAGATTTTCTCTCAATTTTTAATTTATCGGAATGCTGCCATTTAGAAATTCCGCCTTCTAAATCGTATATTTTTTTAAACCCTGCATCTTTAAGTTTCTCTGCACACTTGGCACTTCTTCCACCACCCTTACAGTATAAAATAACGGGTTTGGCCTTATCTAGTTTTTCGATATCATCATCAAATGTAGGCGAGTTAAAGTCTATATTCTGTGCATTGAGAATATGAGATTCATCAAACTCTTTTGACGTTCGCACATCGACCAGTTGAACATCTTCTAGCTCTAAAATTGCCTGCATTTCATCTGCAGAAACCAATTTTACTTCTGTGGCCGCTTCTTTTGCTTCTAGACAACTTGTATAAAAACTAACTGCCAATAGAAGACAACATATTAAACTTAATCTTTTCATAACAAAACTATTATTGGTTTGATTCTATTTGGCCTTGCCATTCATTAATGCCTCCAACCAAATTATAAGTATTATTAAATCCTAACTGGTTCATCACAGCACATGCTTGTGCGCTACGCCCTCCAGATCTGCAATACACATAGTAATTTTTACTTTTGTCTAATTCCTCGACCTCATTGATAAATCCTTGACCTTTATGGATATCAATATGTTTTGCATTAGGAATAATTCCTAAATCAACTTCTTCCTGAGTTCTAACATCTAAAATCACTGAATTATTGTCTTCTTCTAGTGACTTTGCCCATTCTTCCTGTGATAAATCTGCCATATAAACTTAAAATTTAAAGCAAAATTAACATTTCTTTATGATATAGACGAAAAAAAATCTGAAGTGTTACACTTCAGATTTAATTTTAACAATTTAATGCTAATAAACTTTCAGTAAGAAGAACGTTATTAACTCTTAACCTTAATAGAACAGCCAATTGCGCGAGTCTGAGTAGTTTCAACAGACTTCCCATTTAATAAAGCATTCACAGCGTTTTCTGTATATTTTTCAGTGACTTGCGAAGCGTCCTTATAATTATCGTCTATAGCTCCAATATACTTAACCTCATTACCTTTATCAGTTTTTTGTAAAACATATACATGCGGTGTTTTAGTCGCACCATATTGTGGGTAAATATCCTGACCCTTATCAATTAAATAAGGAAATGTAAATCCTTTTGCTTTTGCTCTCGCTTTCATTGCCTCCAGATTGTCTCCAGGTTTGATATCGGTATCATTTGGCATAATTGCTATCACAGGATATCCTTTTGGTGCATATTTTTTATCTAAAGCCACAATTCTATCTTCGTATGCCACAGCATATGGACAAGTATTGCATGTAAATATGACAATGAATCCTTTCGCATCTTTATAATCCGATAAGGACACCATGCTTCCATCGATATTTTCTAAACTAAAATCTGTTGCAATGTCTCCAACCTTGTAACCATCACTATCCGATTTAAACGTAAAAGCAGTTAAGGCTAATGCCAAGACTACAACTACACATAATTTTAATGTTTTCATAATTCAATATTTTTAATTTATAAATTGTTTTAATTCGGTTTCTAATTCTTCTAATGTAAAGGACTGTTCGTAAAACTTACGTTGATCGCCTTTGTAAATTATTGTGGCCGGAATAGCTCCTGACCAATTCTCATTAATAGCTGGAATCCAACGATTTTGGTTTGTATCATCAAAAGCTACCACTTTGGATTTTAGCTTGTGTTTTTTAATATAAGGAATCAGTTGCGTTTCATACTGTCTCGGAAAATCCAGACTCACCAACAGCACCTCCACGCCTTTATCGTCGTAGGTTTCATTTACTGTTTCGAAATAAGGTAATTCCTTAATACACGGCGCACACCAGGTCGCCCAGAAATTAACCACGTGAACCTTATCGTCACTCTTATAAAGAAGTGGTTTTAATCCATCATAATCGTAAATTTCTAGATCTATATTAGAATCTACAACCTCATTACTTTTGTTGTCTTGATCATCCAAATTAGCCTGTTTAGAGTCTGAGGCCTTGTTGTTACACGACAGAGTAAAAAGACAAAATATAAAAATAATTCGCTTCATAGGATAAAGTTATTAATCCATTTGAATAGGAATTAATAATTAACAAAAAATTAATTCAAATGTTTGAGATTACAAATTATCATCTCTATCTTTGACATTCAGATGAAAACAATATTAAATCATACTTGGTGGTGGAATTTTGCAAACTTACGTTCGTGAACTAATCCTTAGTATGTAAAAGTATAGAAAAAGGCTTGTCATTCACGACAAGCCTTTTTTATTTAAAATAATACTGAAACAAATTCAGCATATAAATGAAAACATTTAGTTTATACACACATTATAAAAAAATACTAGCAGACACAATTACTCCTGTTAGTATATACTTAAAAATTAGAGATAAATTTCCTAATAGTATTTTATTAGAGAGTAGTGATTACCATGCCAATGATAACAGTTTCTCCTATATATGCTGCAACCCTATTGCTTCCATTGAAGTAAATGACGGCCTTATAACTCAAAAATATCCGGACGGAAGCTCTAAAAAAAACTATGTTAAAACGGTTGGTGTTGTGCAAGAAATACACAAATTCACGCAACGTTTTAAGGTGGAAACTAATAACGATTTCAAATTTATTAATAATGGGATTTTTGGCTATACAGCCTATGATGCTGTAAAGTATTTTGAAGACATAGAGATTTCTAAAAAAGATGGCTCAGTAGATATTCCAGATATTTATTATGCGGTTTACCAAAACATAATCGCCATTAATCATTTTAAAAATGAAGCTTATATTTTTGCGCATTGTTTCGATACCGAAAATAACATCGATGAAATTCTTCAAATCATTCAAACCAGACACTACGCCTCTTATGATTTTAAAACTAAAGGTGAAATATCATCTAATTTAACAGATGATGCGTATAAGGAACAGGTAGAATTAGCAAAAAAGCATTGCGCCAGAGGTGATGTGTTCCAACTCGTGTTATCTAAACAATTTTCACAGAACTTTAGTGGTGACGAATTTAATGTATATAGAGCATTAAGAAGTATTAATCCTTCGCCTTACTTATTTTATTTTGACTATGGTAATTTTAAAATATTCGGTAGTTCTCCCGAAGCTCAGTTAGTAGTTAGTGATAAAAAAGCAGAAATACACCCCATAGCAGGGACGTTTAAACGGACTGGTAATGATCTAAAGGATGCTGAGTTAGCAGAATTATTAATTAAAGATGAAAAGGAAAATAGTGAGCATGTTATGCTCGTTGACCTAGCAAGAAACGATCTCAGCAGAAATGGCAGTAATGTTACCGTAGAGAATTATAGGGAAGTGCAATTCTTTTCGCATGTAATCCATCTGGTAAGTAAAGTTACGGGCGATATTCATAGCGGGACTGATACCATGCAGGTCGTAGCCGACACGTTTCCTGCAGGTACTTTAAGTGGTGCTCCAAAACATATGGCTATGCAATTAATAGAACGTTACGAAAAAACAAGTAGAGCATATTATGGTGGTGCCATAGGATTTATGGACTTTGAAGGCAATTTTAATCATGCCATTATGATTAGGACTTTTCTAAGTAAAAACCATAAACTATTTTGGCAGGCTGGCGCAGGACTTGTTGCTAAGTCTCATCCAGATAACGAATTACAAGAGGTATACAATAAACTTGGTGCGCTTACTAAAGCGATAGAACATGCAAAAGACATTTAATATGAAAAAGATATTAGTCATAGATAATTACGACAGTTTTACATACAACCTGGTCCATTATTTAGAGGATTTAGATTGTGAAGTCACTGTAAAACGGAATGACAAACTTTCAATCGAAGACATAGAGGCATTTGATAAAATATTATTGTCACCAGGCCCTGGAATCCCGGATGAAGCAGGTCTGCTAAAACAGATTATAAAAACCTATGCTCCTACTAAAAGTATTTTAGGAGTATGTTTAGGTCAACAGGCTATTGGCGAAGTCTTTGGCGGAACAATAGAAAACTTAAATGAAGTATATCATGGTGTTGCAACAAATGTAACACTATCTGTTAATGATGAAATCCTGTTTAAAGGTCTCGACAAATCATTTGAAGTTGGTCGCTATCACTCTTGGGTAGTGAAAACAGATTTACCTGAAAGTTTAGAGGCAACATCGCATGATGACAATGGGCAGATTATGTCACTAAGACATAAGGTTTATGATGTAAAGGGTGTGCAATACCATCCAGAATCTGTATTAACACCAAACGGTAAAACAATTCTTAAAAACTGGATTAACTCGTAACTATGAAAGAAATCTTAAATAGATTAATAAACCAAGAAAATATATCGAGTTTGGAAGCTAAAAACGTTTTAGTAAACATCTCAGAAGGCAAATATAATCAGAGCCAGATCGCTTCTTTTCTTACAGTTTATATGATGCGAAGTATTACCTTACAAGAACTTAGAGGCTTTAGAGATGCTTTGTTAGAACTATGTATTCCTGTAGACTTAGAAGACCATAATACTATTGATCTCTGTGGTACAGGCGGAGATGGAAAAAATACCTTCAACATTTCTACCATATCATCATTTGTGACTGCTGGCGCTGGTGTTAAGGTTACTAAACATGGAAACTATGGCGTATCCTCTGCCTGTGGATCTTCAAATGTTATGGAACATTTAGGTATTAAATTTACAAATAATATCGACTTCCTAAATCAAAGTTTAGATAAGGCTGGAATCTGCGTTTTGCATGCACCGTTATTTCATCCTGCTATGAAAAATGTTGCGCCAATTAGAAAAGAACTTGGCGTTAAAACATTTTTTAATATGCTAGGCCCTATGGTAAATCCTGCATGTCCAAAAAATCAATTAGTCGGTGTTTTTAATTTAGAATTACTAAGACTTTATGGTTATTTATATCAGGAAACAGACAAAAATTATGCGGTGGTTCATGCCTTAGATGGTTATGATGAAATTTCCTTAACAGGAAAAACGAAAGTGATATCCAATACTTCTGAAACCTTATTTGCACCAGAAGATCTTGGTATTGATAAAGTTCAGGAAGCAGACATTTTTGGAGGAAATACAGTTAAGCAAGCCGCACGATTATTCAATAAGATAATAGATGGCAATGGCACCAAC
>JABDKL010000199.1 GCA_013002225.1 Winogradskyella sp. | reverse complement strand
GTCCCAAATCGGTATTGCAACTTTTTGTCCGTTTCGAGTCCAAATTGCTGGTCCACCATTATTTTCGGGAATCAGAACTACTTTATTATCATTAAGTTTGATTTTGCATTTTTCCGCTCAATGGTGCACCCATTCCAACTTCGTTAAGATTGGAATATTCCAACATAGCTCTATTATCATTTTCTTGTCCGTTTGAGTTTTCATTCGGAAAATCCCAAGCGTTTGGATATTTCAGAGAATCCATTGAGAATCCAACTATTCTGCCAATTGAAAGTTCGTCAAATTTTAATGCTTGAAGTATTGTTCGAGCTTTGTATTTGTCCGATTTTTTGGCTTTATCAAATTCGTCCATTAAACCACTTTCCCAAAGACGTTCATTTCCAGTCATTCCGTCAATTCCGACAACGCTATTTGCTTTTTCGTAAATTTCTTCTTTGGTCATTTCTCTAATTGGTGGCAACTGGTTATATGTGGATAAATATACGCTTTATCCTAAGTTATTGTCGGGATAAGAGGAATTTTTGTTCCGCTTTATCCATTTTTTTAAGCGCTTCCACAGCCTTGTCTAAAGGGCTTTTTATTTGTAGTAAATCCTTCCGCGCAACATGCGTATAGATCATTGTGGTCTCTGGTTTGCTATGGCCCAATAGCTCCTGTATATGTCTTATACCAACACCATTTTCCATTAGATGCGTCGCATAACTATGGCGCAAAACATGCGGTGTTACCTTCGTTTTAATTCCACATTGGGTAACATATTTATATAAAAATTTACGAACACTGCTGGCCGAATATGGTTTACCGCCAGCACCTTCAACAAAATAGCGTTGTGGCTTATAGGTCACAAAATAGTTTTTCAATATGGGTATAAAACTATCAGCAAGCGTCACGTAGCGGTCTTTACGACCCTTACTATTACGTATAAAGATCTGTTTCCGCTTAAAATTAAAATCTTCAATTCTTAACTGTAGCAATTCTCCAATGCGTAAACCGCCAGAATAGAGTAGAGCAATAATAGCTCGGTGTTTAATATTTGCAGTCGTAGCAATTAACCTAATGATCTCTTCCTGCGACAAAACAGTAGGCAGTTTTTTGTCCTTTTGTGGCCGTACTAATTCCAGACTATTAATTTGTGTCGAAGGCTCAAAAACGATAAACAGTTTTAAGGCACTTATAAACTGGCGTTGCGTACTAATACTATAGTTGCGTTTTATAAATACGGTTTCTATAAACAGCTCCACATCTCGGTTAGTTAACGTCTCTAATGGTTTTTTGGAATTAAACTCTATAAAGTCGGCCACAAAAAAAGTATAAGTGTCTATGGTGCTTTTACTGTAGCGCTTGCCTTTTAAATATTTGTAAAACTTGTTAAGTAAGTCCTTTTGCGAGGTACTCAAATTCCAAACACGTTTCGGTTTCTTCTTATCTAAAATTATAATAGCCTCACTTAAACCCGATGTATCTAATTGGGCATCTTTCTTAAAACGGTTTTGCACTAATTTTATGTTAGTATCGGAAAGTGGTAAATACCAAAGGCGATGTGTTTTACTCCATTTAGCAAGCGGAATATCCCTTATAAGGCTCAAAAGATCTTCATTATATCTAAACTTTAGACCTAGCTGTTTGTGTCCTTTATGAAAGAGTTTAACAAGTGTTATGGTAGGCTTAGACGTTATCATTCTGTTAAATTAATAAAAATAATCCATTGTTTATCAAATAAATACAACACATAAAGGGGTGATAAATATTTATTTAAAAAAAATCTAAAAAAGTTTTGCATGTCAAAAAATAAACTACATTTGCTGCGCTTTTTAGCTGAACAAATTGAACACTGTTTTTATGTTCGGGCTTTTGAAAATTAGGAAGTCATATTCAAAAGCAGCTTATAGATTAAGTAACCGAATTTTAGAGCTAACTTCCGCTTCTACAATTGCTGCCAGTCAGCATATCTATGGTTTTGTGCCAACAACACAGAATCAAATTCAAGTATGATATCACGTAAACTTTAGATTTTTTACGCTTACATATCATTAACTGTTACTTGAATTTTTACTTATAACATGAACACAAAATACATTGATCTCATCGATCAATCCTTTTATTTTCCTCAAGAGGAATTTAAACTAGAAGACAATACATTAAATTTTCATAATATAGATTTAATGCAATTGGTAGAAGAGCATGGCGCGCCATTAAAATTCACCTATTTGCCGCAAATCTCTAACAATATACAACGCGCCAAAACCTGGTTTGCAGAGGCCTTTAAGAAATATGACTATAAAGGCAAATACAACTATTGTTATTGCACTAAAAGCTCACATTTTAAGCATGTGTTAGACGAAGCGCTAACCAATAATATACATATTGAAACTTCCTCGGCTTTTGATATAGATATCGTAAAAGCCCTGAAAAAAGAGGGGAAAATAACCGATAAGACCTATGTGCTTAGTAATGGTTTTAAGCGCGAACAGTATATTACTAATATTGCAGAGCTTATAAACGAAGGGCATAAAAACTGTATTCCTATAATTGATAATTATGAGGAGATCGACCTGCTATCGCAAGAAATTAAGGGCAAGTTTAACGTTGGTATTCGAATTGCTTCAGAAGAAGAGCCAAAATTTGAATTCTATACATCGCGATTGGGCATTGGCTATAAAAACATTGTGCCTTTTTATAAAAATCAGATCCAGAATAATAAAAAGGTGCAGCTTAAAATGTTACACTTCTTCATTAATACAGGGATTAGAGACAATGCCTATTATTGGAACGAGCTTACCAAATGCTTAAAAGTGTATACCGCATTAAAAAAGATCTGTCCTACTTTAGATAGCTTAAACATTGGCGGCGGATTCCCTATAAAAAACTCCTTGGCTTTCGATTTTGATTATGCGTATATGGTAGACGAAATTGTAAACCAGATCAAGACCGTTTGCGAAGAAGAAGGTGTAGATACGCCAAACATTTTTACCGAATTCGGAAGTTTTACCGTTGGCGAAAGCGGTGGTGCTATTTATAAAGTCTTATACCAAAAACAGCAGAACGATCGTGAAAAGTGGAATATGATTAACTCATCCTTTATTACCACCTTGCCAGATACCTGGGCGATTAACAAGCGTTTTATTATGTTGCCTATTAACCGTTGGAACGAGTCATACGAGCGTGTATTATTAGGAGGTTTAACTTGCGATAGTGACGATTATTACAATAGCGAGCAACACACAAACGCTATTTATTTACCAAAATTTAATAAAGACAAACCCTTATACATCGGGTTTTTTAACACAGGTGCTTATCAGGAAACCATTGGTGGTTTTGGCGGTTTACAACACTGTTTAATACCAACACCAAAACACCTTTTAATTCAGCGTGATGCTGAAGGCAACCTGACCACCAAAATTTTTGCAGAACAACAAAAGAGCGAAGACCTTCTTAATATTTTAGGTTACAAATCGTCCGATACAGTTGAAACCAAAACCGAATTACAACACACAACAATAAACAAATAATTTCCTATAAAAGGATTAAAATGAAAACAAAAACTTACGCTGGTATACCAGCAGAATATTCAAAATTAGACCAATCAAAGATTGTTTTAATTCCCGTACCCTTCGATGGTACAAGTACTTGGCAAAAAGGTGCAGATAAAGGACCTGGTGCATTTTTAGAGGCTTCAGAAAATATGGAGCTTTACGATATTGAAACCGATTCTGAAGTTTACAAGCAAGGCGTATTTTTAGCAGACCCTGTCTCTGAGAATACATCACCGGAAGCGGTGGTAGAAGCGGTACATCAGGCCACTAAAAAATACATTAAAAAGAACAAGTTTGTGACCTTGTTTGGTGGCGAGCATTCTATTTCAATAGGTTCTATAAGAGCATTTAACGAAATGTTCGATGATCTTACAGTGCTGCATATCGATGCGCACGCCGATTTAAGAGAAAGTTACGAGGGTTCTAAGTGCAACCATGCCTGTGCCGTTTACGAAGCAAGCCAGATGACCAATCTAATACAAGTGGGCATACGATCTATGGATGCTATTGAAAAAACAGTGATGGATGCGGATAAAACCTACTTTGCACACGAAATGGCAGAGGATGGTAGCTGGATGGATGCGGCTATAGATCAAATGACAGATAACGTCTTTATTACTTTCGATCTAGACGCTTTAGACCCTTCTATTATGCCAAGCACAGGTACACCAGAACCAGGCGGATTGTTGTGGTACGAAACTTTAGAATTTTTAAAACAGGTGTTCGAAGAAAAGAACGTGGTTGGTTTTGATATTGTAGAGCTTTGTCCTAACAAGCATAATAGAGTTTCAGACTTCCTGGCAGCAAAATTGTATTACAAAATGTTAAGCTACAAGTTTCAGAACGAAGATGCCGAAGATGATTTTGAGAGCAATTTCAACATGGCAACCAATGAAGTAAATAAATATTCAAAATTCAGTACAGAAGATGACTACTAATAAAGGACAAATTTCGCAATTTATAGAAAAGTATTACCTGCATTTTAATGCCGCTGCATTGGTTGATGCTGCAAAAGGATACGAAGATCAGTTGCATGCTGGCGCTAAGATGTTAGTGTCTCTTGCAGGTGCAATGAGTACTGCAGAACTAGGTAAGATTTTTGCAGAAATGATCCGTCAGGACAAAGTGCATATTGTATCATGTACTGGTGCTAACTTAGAAGAAGATATAATGAATTTGGTAGCACATAGCCACTATAAGCGCGTGCCAAATTATAGAGATTTAACACCACAAGATGAGTGGGATCTATTGGAAAAAGGCCTAAATAGAGTTACAGATACCTGCATCCCGGAAGAAGAAGCGTTTAGACGCATACAAGAGCATATTGTAAAGATCTGGAAAGATGCAGAAGCCAAAGGCGAGCGCTATTTACCACATGAGTATATGTATAAATTATTACTGTCGGGAGTTTTAGAAGAGCACTACGAAATTGATTTAAAAGACTCCTGGATGTATGCAGCAGCCGAAAAAAACCTGCCAATTGTTTGCCCAGGATGGGAAGACAGTACCATGGGTAATATTTTTGCCAGCTACGTGCTAAAAGGCGAACTAAAAGCAAGCACCATGAAATCTGGTATTGAGTACATGACATTTTTAGCAGATTGGTACACAGACAACTCAGCTAAAGGCATTGGTTTCTTTCAAATTGGTGGTGGTATTGCTGGCGACTTCCCGATATGTGTAGTGCCTATGTTGTATCAGGATATGGAACGTCCGGAAACACCATTTTGGAGTTATTTCTGCCAAATTAGCGATAGTACAACCAGTTATGGGTCATATTCTGGCGCAGTACCTAACGAAAAAATAACCTGGGGAAAATTAGATATTAATACACCTAAGTTTATTATAGAAAGTGATGCAACCATAGTTGCTCCGCTCATTTTTGCTTATCTATTAGATATGTAATGAAAGATCAGAGAATCGAAAATATAGAACTTAAGTACCTTACCGTTGATGATTTTGAAGAATTAAAATCGGCAACACTAGAGTCTTATGGTGGTGTCTTAAATTCCTATTGGAAAAAGCACCATATCCAACAA
>JABDKL010000170.1 GCA_013002225.1 Winogradskyella sp. | reverse complement strand
AACTAGTTGTGCCCACTCTAATATCTGATCCTATGCCAAAGATAAAAGGCACATCAAAGGAGGTGTCATTTAATGTTTGTTGCATATTATTAGCGTCGGTAAAAGTAACATTCGTAAAATTTAAGGCAGCGAATTTTACCTGTCCATATAGCGCAAATGAAGATTTGCTGATAAAGCGATAACGATAACCAAGTGAGAATTCAGAGGCACTATATTGAAATTCATCGGTATCAAAAGTATGTCTAAATTGCAAAAAGCCTGAATGTCTGACAAGGTCTCGTGACTCGAATACTTCTAATTCGGCACCAATTAACGGTGTTTTAAAATTATCAGGATTACTAATAAAAGGATTGTTTGTGAACCCTCCAGATAATGCAAAATTAAAGCCTACTTTAGGGTCTGGTGGCAGCGTAGTATAGCTGGAGAGTACAGATTTATTATAGTTGTCTATAAATCGTCTTAAATCGTACAGTGTTAATTTTAAATTATTTGTAGACTGTCCATTAGTCAATTTTGACAGCACACTTTTGTAGGCTTCATTATAAGAATTGTTATTACCTCTTGTATTTTTTAATTCGGTAAAATTACCATCGGAGGTCCTTACAAAATATCTGTATTCACCATTTATAGTGTTCCATAATAAACTTAATGGGCCTTCAATTTCAGTTTTGAGTTCTAAAGATTCGCCATTCACCATATAGGTGTCCTGACCAAAACTAAATACACCAATGCATAACATTATAAAGACTAAAATGTGTTTTTTCATAAATTTAAGAGTTATAATAGTTGAGACAATGTTTTAGTAAAGCTATTAAAAATATTCTACACCTCTATTTTTTAAATTGTCTCCCTTTCCAATTAAAAGAAGAAAACAAAGATAGCCCTGCAATATAGATACTGAAAAAAGGGTAAACCATGCTTGAAAAAATATAGGATAGTAATATGGACTCTTGTTTAAAAAAACGTGATGTTTTGAAAAGCAATAGAAAATCAATACTAAATTTTATAACAATAAGTGCCACACCTGATCTTAGGCTTATAAGCTCAAAAATTATCATTGGTAAAAGAAAAAGGCATACCATATTGGCGAGTAAAACGATGCATCCAATACATTTTGCTAACCAGCTATTATAGGCCGATATTTTAGACGCCCAGCGCAATCGTTGTTCTATTAACAGTTTTAGGGTTTTTACAGGTTTAGTGACTACAATTGCTTTGTTGGATTTTAGATATTGAATATGTTCGGGGCAATATTTAACCAATTTTTGCAATAAAAAGATATCATCACCGCTCGCCATATGCAAATTGCCTTCAAAACCCTGTAAAGTTTTAAAAACAGATTTTTTATAACCAAAATTAGCACCATTACACAGTATGGGTTTTTTAATACCAAACCCTCCAATAGTGCTGCCTTGTAAGCTTAAAAAATCTAATGCTTGAAAACGATTAAAAAATGATCCGTAGGCATCATAAGTTACTGGGCCAACGATACAATTTACTTCCCGGAGCTGAATGCATTCATCAAAAGCATCGAGCCAAAACTTAGGAACAATACAATCGGCATCGGTGGTAATGATCCAATCGTATTTTGAAACAGCAATTGCCGAATTAATTGCATCCTTTTTTGGAGAATTGGTAAGGCGTGTATTCTTAATTACTCGAATATGGGTTGCGAGCGAAACATCCTTATTCGAGGCTTCAATCTCCATAAAATTTCTAATAACTGCCAACGAATCATCAGTAGAAGCATCATCAACCAATAGTACTTCAAAGAATGATTTAGGATAATTTAAGCGTTCTATTGATTTTAATAAAGCGGGTAAATTTTTCGCTTCATCTCTAAATGGGATAATTATAGAGAATTTAGTCTTTGCCTTTAGGTCTTGAAGCTTAGTGCCTGTGACCTTATCAAACCCATAAATTAATCCTCCAATGAGCAAAGCGTAAATTAAAATTACAAATGAGAAGATTACAGTCGTCATTAATCTGAGATTTTAGGAAGTTTAAAATTCAACACAAAATAACTTCCAAATACTGCGGGTAACGCAAAATTTAGTATCCACATTATGGTTACAATCGATAGTACTGTAAGTTCATTAACCGCAACAAAATTAAATAAAAATACAGCAACACTCCCTTTTATTACCACATCAAAAATCGCGATGGTTGGTAGTATTGATGCTAATACATACATACTGGTAATTACCACCATAGCTTTAGAATAGTCTACATCTACTCCAAAAATGATAAGCAAATAATAAAACTGAAATGAAAAAATTAAATATCTGATTAAAGACAGACTGAAGTTATAAAAATGTATTTTTAGAGGTAACTGTTTTATAAAGTCTTTAATTTTTAGAAACGAGAATCCTTTAATTTTAAATCGAGTTTGTTTTAAACCTAAAAAGGTAAAAGCACTTATGAATAATAGTACTATACCAAATCGGCTTACTTTATAGTAATCTACATCAATCTGATAGTGACTTACAAACAATAAGAGGCCAATAGTGCCAAAAATGGTTGTTATGGTCATTTGCGACATGTTACCTAATAAGTTAATTAAAATAACCTGAGGCCTCAAGTGCTTCTTGTAATACAATGCCTTCGCGCCATAATCTCCAATTCGATTTGGTGTGATTAAAGATGCCGTTAATCCACCAAGACTCTGTTCAAGCGCATTTTTAAATGAAATTTGTTGTACTGTTTTTACTAATTGCTGCCATTTTAAAATTTCAAAAAACCAATTTGAAATGGATAAAATGAGCAAAAAAAGAATGTTTTTGACTGAAAATGTATTGTTTTTATTTAAAAATGAGACAAATTCGTTGAATTGTAGATTCTCGTTTTCAGATAACTTTAGGAAAATGAAATAAAATGCACCTACAACAATACTTAACTTAATTAGTACTAAGAAGAATTGCTTAGTTTTGTATGGTACGTTAAAATACATGGTACAAATTAAACCAAAAACCTACAGATGCAACATTATTTAAAACAATACCTAGTATTTTTTTTCCTCCTTTTTATAACTAGCTCTAGTAGTGCGCAATTTAAAGATAGTGGTAAATGGAAAGCACTTTTTGCACTCGGCGTCAACAATCCGTCCTCAGAAGGATTTGTTAAAGGAGCCTATGCGCAAGCCATAAACTTTCCAACCGTGAATATTGGTGTACAACATATGTTTAAAGTGGAGTATGGTGTTAAATTAGATGTTGGTTTTAATCGATTTAAAAGTGATGCCAATTCACCAGAGTTTAAGGTTAATTATACGCGTATTAATGCACAGTTTGTTTACGACCCGACAAATCAATTGGGCTTTTTGCCTAGTCGTATCCGTAGTATATTTCATGTTGGTCCTGGGATATCATTTGCAAAACCATTAGGCAATCTTGGAGAGAATAAGCAATCTTATCAAAATTTGCTGGCAGGCTTGGAATTTCATTATGCCATCAATGAGAAAGTATCTATTTTTACGGACCTTGCCTATATCTACGGCTTAACTTCATTAGAAGACTATAATCCTGCTTTAAGTGGTCTGGGCGCTTTTAATGGTAGCGTATTTAACCTTACCTTTGGCTTGGCGGTTTCACTTAGTGGATGCCAGTATTGCAATTGAGATAATGAGTCAAGAAAGAATTATATTAGGGATTGATCCAGGCACAACTATAATGGGTTTTGGATTAATAAAAGTTGTTGGAAAACAAATGCAATTTATGCAACTTAATGAGTTGCAATTAAAAAAGTACGACGATCATTATCTGAAATTAAAACTCATTTTTGAACGCACAATAGAACTCATAGACAATTATCATCCTGATGAAATAGCTATTGAAGCTCCTTTTTTTGGTAAAAATGTCCAGAGTATGCTAAAACTTGGTAGAGCTCAGGGTGTTGCAATGGCAGCGGGATTATCGCGCGAAGTTCCAATCACAGAATACTCACCAAAAAAAATAAAAATGGCTATTACAGGTAATGGTAATGCCAGTAAAGAGCAAGTGGCTAAAATGCTTCAAAGTGTTTTGCATCTCAAAGTGCTTCCTAAAAATCTCGATTCTACAGATGGTTTAGCAGCAGCCGTTTGCCATTTTTATAATCAGGGTAGCGTTGAGATAGGCAAGAGTTATTCAGGATGGTCTGCTTTTGTTAAACAGAATGAAGGTAGAGTTAAGAAGTAATTTACCGAGTACAAGAACTAAATGAGCGGCATCTACATCCATATACCATTCTGCAAACAAGCTTGCCACTATTGCGATTTTCATTTTTCTACATCTTTAAAAAAGAAGGATGAACTTATAAATGCACTTTCGAAGGAATTAGAGCTACGTAAAAATGAATTTAAACACACCACTATAGAAACTATCTATTTTGGTGGTGGAACACCCTCTTTGTTGACGAATGAAGAATTACAGTTTTTAATAGACTCAATCTATCGCCATTATAAGGTTACCGAAAATCCAGAAGTCACATTAGAGGCCAATCCAGATGATTTATCGAACGATCGAATAACTGAGCTTGCAAACAGCTCTGTAAACCGGCTTTCTATTGGTATTCAATCCTTTTTTGAAACCGATTTAAACTTGATGAATCGTGCACATAATGCAGAGGAGGCGAAAGCTTGTCTGGAAACAGCAACTAAACACTTTGCTAACATATCCTTGGATTTAATTTATGGAATTCCAGGCGCTTCAAATAAACATTGGCTAAAAAATATAGAAATAGCATTGAGTTATAATATTCCTCATATATCCAGTTATGCACTAACTGTTGAGCCCAAAACAGCTTTAGCTTCATTTATTAAAAAAGGCATAATTGATGATGTTGATGATGAGCAAGCGCACGAGCAATTTCATATTTTAAAAGAGAAACTAGAAGCAGAGGGGTTTATTCATTACGAGCTGTCTAATTTTGGTAAGGATGGGTTTTTTAGCCAAAACAATTCTGCCTATTGGAAAGGCAAATCGTACATTGGCATTGGTCCATCTGCCCATTCTTTTAATGGTACACAACGTGGCTGGAATGTAAGTAATAATTCAAAATACATCGAAGCTATACAGCAAAAAAAATTACCGATAGAAGTTGAAACATTAACACTTACGGACCAGTATAATGAATATATAATGACTGGCTTAAGAACTATTTGGGGTGTGTCCTTAGAAAATGTAGAAAAACGCTTCGGAACTAAATTTAAAGATTACCTAAATGAACAATCAGAAGTTTTTATAAATCAACATTTATTGTATATTGATGATGGGCATTTACGAGTCACCAAAAAAGGGCAATTTTTGAGTGATGGTATAGCCTCTGAACTATTTAAAATTAATTTATCTTGATTGCAACAATACAGTATAATTCAAAAAAATTAAAAATAGATTTAAATCAACCCTTAGATATTTCAATTCCACTAAAGGGTGATAAGTCTAATGTAAACGTTTGGTATATAGACCATCCTACCATTGAGCCAGAAGTTGTAGATGGTAACACTATAAGCGTCGCGAAAGGGGCTTCTGTAGATTTTAATACCATAAATTTTAACCCTCATGCGCATGGCACGCATACAGAAACTGTAGGTCATATTTCAGAAAAGAAATACTCTATAAATAAACATCTTAAGCAATTTTTCTTTTTGGCAGAAGTGATCACCGTAGCTCCGGAAGTGTTTATGAAGGATAAAATTATTTCAGAAAAGCAATTAAAATTCGCTATTGGTAATAAAAAAAGAGATGCGATTGTTATTAGAACAATGCCAAATACAAAGGATAAAAAATCAAAAAAGTATTCACATACCAATTGGACTTATTTTAAAGAAGACGCTATTAAGTATTTAGTAAGAAAGGGAGTAAAACATTTGCTGGTAGATCTTCCGAGTATTGATAGAGAAGAGGATGGAGGTGAATTGAGAGCTCATAAAGCATTTTGGAATTTTGATGGTAACTTGAGAAAGGATGCAACTATTACTGAGTTAATTTATGTATCAAACAAAATTGAGGATGGTTGTTATTTACTAAATCTTCAGATAGCGCCGTTTGAAAATGATGCGTCACCGAGTAAACCTATTTTGTATAAAGTGATTGAATAAGGTTATGACATTAACCACATTTTGTGTCATAATTCAAGCGATATGGAAACATTTTTTATAATTATAATAAGCATTTTAGTAACATTAGGCATGGTTACTATATACAAGCAATGGAAGTCTAAAAAGCTAACCAACGAACAATCTGTTTTACTTCTGGATAAGATAAAACGGGTTTGTAAGTTTATAACTGTAGAAGGTGATTTTGCCGAAATATATCATTACGAAGACGTTAAGGAAAAGTTTCTTAAACTCATCTCGAGTAGAAAAAAAGCGTTAGTGGTAATTAACGCCAAAGCGCATGTTGGGTTCGACCTAGGGAAAGTGCAAATGCATTCTAATTCTAAAACAAAGACTGTAACATTATCACATTTTCCACAACCAGAGGTATTATCCATCGAAAGTAATATTAACTATTACGATAAAAGGGATGGTATGTTTAATAGATTTGAAGCGGCAGATTTAACAGATCTACATACTAAGGCCAAAGCGCACATTATGGACAAAATTCCTGAAAGTGGATTGTATAATGTTGCCAAGCATGAAGCATTAGAAGCCATACAGCTTATTGAAAATTTAGTAGAGACCATTGGCTGGTCCTTAGACTATTCAGCCTTAAAAATAGAAGTAGATGATAAGAAGCAATTAAAATGAATATTGAAGACTATAGAAACTATTGCATAAACAAAAAGGAAGTGACAGAACATTTTCCTTTTGATAAGGATACACTGGTCTTTAAGGTTTGTAATAAAATGTTTGCTCTGGCCTCACTTAAAAAATGGGAGGAAGGAAATGCTTTTATTAATTTAAAGTGTGACCCAGATTACGCACTAGAACTACGCGCAGAATACGATAGTATTAAACCAGGCTATCACATGCACAAGCGACAATGGAATAGTGTCTATATTCACACAGGAGAACTGCCTAACAAACTTATTACCGCATTGATTGACCATTCTTACGATATGGTTGTAAAAGGTCTTCCCAAAAAATTTAAAGCTTTATTGTAATAACCTACATTTGCCCAACAACTAATTTTTATGTCTTTAGAAAAAATATTAATTCAACGAAGTTCTAACGAGTGTGAACTTTGTGGTAGTGAAGAAAATCTTTCAGTTTTTCAGCTTCCAGATATAATGGAAAATGGTGCAAAAACCGCTTTGTATGCTTGTAATACGTGTATTATGCAAATGGAAGATGAGGAAAAGATAGACCCTAATCATTGGCGATGTCTTAATGAGAGTATGTGGAGCGAATATGACGCGGTTCAAATTATGGCATGGCGCATGTTAAACCGAATTGAAGCTGATTGGACACAAGACTTATTAAATATGTTGTATCTCGATGCAGAGCTATTAGAATTAGCTAAAGCCTCTGGTGATGGTGAGGAGGATGAAAATAAGATAATTCACAGAGATGTGAATGGTGTTATTTTAGAGCATGGGGATTCTGTAGTGCTTATAAAGGACTTAAAAGTTAAAGGCTCTTCCATGGTTGCAAAACAAGGAACTGCTGTAAGAAACATTAGATTAGATCACGATAATGCTACTTATATAG
The DNA here is from genome assembly GCA_013002225.1 of Winogradskyella sp. GTDB lineage: Bacteria > Bacteroidota > Bacteroidia > Flavobacteriales > Flavobacteriaceae > Winogradskyella. The sequence goes on along the minus strand of JABDKL010000170.1, from coordinate 3,798 downwards.
AGGGAAGGGTAGATGGTCAACAGATTGTTATTGTGACTGAGTATGTCAAAAAAATTTAATGTTTATCCTTCTTTCTCCAGAAACCAAAACCCAAAGGAAACATAAAAAACAAGAAGAAATATCGGCCTGTTACTATGCCGTAAATAGTAATAATTGCCAGCAACACCATTAGAATAACTTTGAGATTGTACTTCATTCTACAAAAGTAAAAGACTAGCTTTAAAGGATGAAATTCTATATGTACAAATGTTAGAGATCAGACCTACTTGCGAAAATTGTAATAAATCTTTAGCGTATGATTCTAAAGAGGCTATGATTTGCACCTTCGAGTGTACGTTTTGTAAGGCCTGTGCAAACCAATTAAAAAACTGTTGCCCAAACTGTGGAGGGAATTTTGAAAAGCGACCAGTAAGACCCAAAAATTTGCTAAAAGAATGTCCCGTATCAACAAGAATTGTGTTTAAACCCGTAGATTTCAAAAAGCATCTTAGAAACCTCTAAATTGTCTTTCTGTTATTTTTTTCTATTGCATTAAAAATGTGCTTTTTATCGAAATAAAACACATCTAAAACCGTGTAAACCTTTCTTATTTGCAATTTGTCGATTATATATCTATCTCAAAAAAATAGTTAGGATATTTAAGTATTCCCTCAAGATTAATAGCACCCAATTTTACTGATTAATAGCCCTAATTATTAACGAATTAGCATTATTTATTATGGATTTACAAATTTCAAACTACAACAACCATTTCCAAATTAAGGGGACACTGAACAAGTTGAATTTAAATACCTTCAATTCCTATTTCTCTAATATTTTTGATAAGCTTGATGATATACTAATTAATATTGAAAGTGTTGACAGTATTGACAGGGCTGGTGTAATGGCATTAGCTAAGTTACATAATGAGTCAATTACTAAATCCAAGAAATTATCAATTATAGGGCTAGGGTGTAAAGAACTTTACGACCATTTTAAAACTCAAGAATCATCTACTGTGGCAGCTTAACCTATTATAAGTGCAATTTTATATTAGGTGCTTTTATTACATGTATGGTGAAAGATAAATGTTTTAAAAGCACTTTGTTTTTTGGGTTCTAGCAAGACATATCTGCTATGATCTTCCAACTACCATTTATCTTTTTAAAAATAATTAAAAACACTCCATTTGCATCACCAATTACTCTAGTTAGATGATATTCTCCCATTACCCAATAATTATCGCCTTCAATTTTTGAAATATCCTTTATCACAAAATTCAGTGTGCCACTTTCAGCTTTTGTCGGGTATCCTTTTTTATAGTTATTTAACGTATTTTCCCAACCTTTGGTAAGTCCATTGCTACCGTAAAATTTAAGTGAGTCACTTTTCCAGTATCCTTGCATAAACCCTTCTAGGTCATGGTTATTCCATGCAATTTCTTGTTGTTGCATAACTAGCCTAATACCAGCTTCGGCAAGGTCTGTAGCCTCGTTATTTTGTACTTCATCTGTGGTTACATCGGCTTTAATACTAATACAACTAAAGCATAATAAAGCTAAAAGAATAGTAAATAGTTGTTTCATAAGACAGAATTAATATTTTAATCTAAAAATACTAACAATTTATTAAAGAACGCCTTTCTGCTTTTTTAAGAAAGCATCGGCTTGATGTTGCATTAACTCACGTGCTTTCTTGCGCTTATAATTCATAACCTCTTCCTCATCAGCGATTTCATTATAAACTTTGTTATTAATATCATTATCTGTCTTCATAAGGAGTTTACGTTCTGTTACCTGTTGAAAAGTCCATGCCTCTACAGCAGTTTCCTGATCCTGTAACTTATAATCGAATTCACCTTTTGGCGATAATAGCTTAGCAATAATTGGAGAAGTTTCTATGGCGAGGAACAACAAGAAAATAAAAAAAGAAGGTAGCCATGGTAATTCTCCTAAAGCATTTACTCTAGCCATAAGACCGTCAAAATTATCAATAACCGGTTGCGACTCAGTAACATTGGCTTTATAATCTCCTTGAAGCGCTACAATTTCATTTTCAATCGCAGTAATCTTAGCTTTATTAGCTGTTTTTAATTGTTGCAGTTCGGCTAAACCAGCATCATGCTTTTCGCGTTTTTCCTTATAAACAGGACCCTTGCCTAAAAGTTTTGTGCCTGCTGTACCTTCTGCTTCAGAGATGTAAGTATCATACAGTGCATTAACTTCAGCTTCTTTAGTATCTATTTGCGATTGTAATCCCAATGCCTGATTCTCTAATTCAGCAATCTTAGGATTATATTGCTCGGCAATCTGATTTTGATTGGCTAAGGTTAAGTCGTTCTTTTGCTCTAATAACACCTGATTAATTTCCTTCTCAAAAATCTTTAATTCTAAAGGTTTAGAAATAACAACGGCAATAATAACAGCTAAGAAAATTCGTGGTGTGGCCTGTACAATTTCATCAATAGTGTTGTCACGTTTTTTAATGGTTGATACAATAAAACGGTCGAGATTAAAGATGAGTAAACCCCAAATTAACCCAAAGAAAACGGAGGTGTACAAATTGTCGAAGACTGTAAATAGCGCGTAACTGGCAGCTATAGAAGCCATAACAGCAGTGAAGAAAACAGTGGCACCTATTCCTGCATATTTGTTTTGCTCACCTACAGAACAGTCATTTAAGATGTCAGTATCTGCCCCGGAACAGAGGATGAAGAATTGTTTTAGCATAAGTTTTGTTTTTTGATTGATTGTCTATTAGAACGCTAAAACGGTCTAAATGTTACAATTAACCAAAAAAATGTTACAATTAAGCAATTTACAATCCTCGCAGAAATTTAGAAATAGAGCTTATGTTATATCAGCTTTTTAAATCTGTAAAGTACTTATAAAACCAAGGAATCGTTTCTATACCTTTTAGGTAATTCCAAATCCCAAAATGCTCGTTTGGCGAATGTATAGCATCGCTATCTAATCCAAAGCCCATTAAAATGGTTTTACTCTTCAATTCTTTCTCAAAGAGAGATACTATCGGAATACTACCGCCACTTCGTTGTGGAATAGGTGTTTTACCAAAGGTTTGCTCATAGGCCTTAGAAGCGGCTCTGTACCCATCACTATCAATAGGTGTCACATAACCTTGACCACCATGATGTGGTTTTACTATAACCTTGACACCTTCAGGAGCAATACTTTCAAAATGAGATTTAAATAATTTCGTGATTTCTTCCCAATCCTGGTTGGGTACCAAACGCATCGATATTTTAGCATAAGCTTTACTTGCAATCACTGTTTTCGCTCCTTCACCAGTGTAACCTCCCCAAATTCCATTGACATCTAGAGTAGGCCTAATTGAATTCCGTTCGTTAGTGGTATAACCTGCTTCTCCATAAACAGCCTCTATATCTAATGCTTTTTTATAATTTTCTAAAGAAAATGGTGCTTTTGCCATCTCAGCACGTTCCGTATCAGAAAGATTTTCTACCTTATCATAAAAACCTGGGATGGTAATATGGTTGTTTTCATCGTGTAACGACGCAATCATTTTTGTTAAGACGTTAATTGGGTTAGCTACTGCTCCTCCGTACAATCCTGAGTGTAAATCGCGATTTGGCCCAGTAACTTCAACTTCAACATAACTCAGACCTCGTAAGCCTGTTGTTATGGACGGTACGTCTTTGGCAATCATGCCTGTATCTGAAATTAAGATAACATCGTTGGCTAATTTTTCTCTATTTGCGGCTACAAATACGCCGAGATTTTCACTGCCCACTTCTTCCTCGCCTTCAATCATAAATTTTACATTACAAGGCAATTCGTT